>DRLG01000242.1 GCA_011053135.1 Chromatiales bacterium | reverse complement strand
TCTGAAAAACTGGATACATTAGTCAATCTAGTGGGTGAAATGGTGATCGCGGGTGCCGGCACCGACCTGATCGCAAGACGCCTCGGTGATGATTCGCTAGTTGAATCGATGTCTGTGATGTCGCGCCTGGTTGAAGAGATCCGCGACAGCGCATTGCATCTACGTATGGTTCAGATTGGGGAGACATTCAACCGCTTTAACCGCGTTGTGCGTGATGTTAGCAAGGAGCTGGGCAAAGATATCAGGCTGGAAATTGCCGGTGCAGAAACTGAATTAGACAAGACAGTTGTAGAGAAAATTGGCGATCCATTGATGCACCTGGTGCGTAATGCGATGGACCATGGTATCGAACCTGCTGATGTGCGTATCGCAGCCGGCAAGCCTGCGCAGGGGCTGTTAAAGCTTAACGCCTATCACGACTCCGGCAGTATTGTCATTGAGGTTGAAGATGATGGTGCCGGTCTTAAACGAGATGCCATTCTGGCAAAGGCGATTGAAAAAGGCATTGTTTCTAATGGCCAGGTTTTAACGGATCAGGAAATTTATCGTTTGATTTTCGAACCAGGTTTTTCAACGGCAGAGCAGGTTACAAATCTCTCTGGTCGTGGTGTTGGAATGGATGTGGTTAAAAAAAATATCGAGGCGTTAAGAGGGCTGGTGGATATTGAAAGTGAGGTGGGTACTGGTTCAAAGATCGTAATTCGCATGCCACTAACACTTGCGATCATCGACGGCTTTCTTGTCGGTGTTGGCCATTCATCCTATGTAATCCCACTTGACATGGTATTTGAGTGCGTCGAATTGAGCGATGCAGAACGGATAGAGGCACGTAAGCAGAACTATATTAACCTTCGTGATGAAGTGTTGCCTCTAATGAGACTGCGTGACAGTTTTAATATTAAAGGTGATAACAGCGGGCGTGAAAACATCGTGGTGGTGCAGTGTGGGGGCTTAAAAGCGGGATTGATTGTGGATGAACTTCGCGGTGAATTTCAGACAGTGATCAAACCGTTAGGTCGAATATTCCAGGGGTTAAAAGGCATTAGTGGATCAACAATTCTGGGCAGTGGTGAAGTTGCGGTGATTCTTGATGTACCAGGACTCATTAAACAGGTGGCTGAAGCGGGTGGGCGTATCACTTCAGTAAGTAATGCGAATCAGAATGAATCTTATGTCGTGCATTAAGTTGTGATTTTTAAGGGGCCTTCAATGGCTGTTTTAAACATGTTTTTAGTGATTCTCAAGAACAGGAATCAAGGAGTGAGTGATGATTAAGTTAAACAACATTAAAATTGCAAAAAGAATGGCCATGGCTGTGGGGATTCCCGTTCTTCTTCTTACTTCTGTATTAGGTTTTTCCATTTACAAATTAAAAGGGGTTGAAACAGAGATTGTTAATATTGCGGAAACAGATATGCCGTTGATGGAGTTGATCACCTCGATTACCGAACAGCAGCTTGAGATATCAGTGCTGTTCGAACGTAGCCTTAGATTGGGTGATGCGATTGCAGCCGATGAAAAAGTGCGAGATGAATTTAATACACTCGTAGCAGAAGTTAGCCAAAACGAAGCTAGCGTGACTAAGGATATTCTGGCTGCTGAGGCAATGGCTGAGGCGGCGATTAGTAATGCACATGATGCAACTGCAAAAGCGGAATTTGAGAAGATTCTAAAAGCGCTTAAAGGCATAGAGAAAGAAGCCGAGCTGGTTTCTACTCATGTAGCAGAAGTGTTTGCACTATTTGAGGCGGGTGATCTGGCTAAGGCGCACGAGCGTAGTGAGGCCGTGGCGCATGAAGCAGAGACGTTATTTACACATATAGAAGGGGCGTTAACTGAAGTGTCGGCTTTTACAGATGCTGCTGCGAGGCAGGCAGAGAGTGATGTAAAGATGACCGAGATGATGGTGATGGGGATTGGCGCTGCTGCACTGGTGATTGGGCTATTACTGGGTGTTGTAGTGGTGCGTTCAATTACACGCCCAATGAATGAGATTCTTGCCGCAGCAGATGATCTACATAAAGGGGATGGCGATTTAACTTACCGCCTGCCTGATTTTGGTAGCGATGAGATTGGTGAAACGGCCAACTCAATCAACGGCTTTATTGCCAAAATGCAAAACGTATTGCTAGATGTACGTGCCTCAGTCGAAACGGTTGCGACTGCCTCGGAAGAGGTGAGCGCCTCTGCGCAGAGTTTAAGCCAGGGGTCATCAGAACAGGCGGCCAGTGTCGAAGAGACCAGCGCGGCGCTTGAGCAGATGAGCGCTTCGATAAATCAGAATACCGAAAATGCAAAAGTGACCGATGGCATCGCCACCCGAGCTGCACAGGAGGCGCTCGAAGGGGGTGAGGCAGTGACCGAGACGGTTGATGCAATGAACCAGATTGCTGACAAGATTGGGTTGATAGAAGACATCGCCTATAAAACAAACCTGCTTGCGCTGAATGCAGCGATCGAGGCCGCACGAGCGGGTGAGCACGGCAAAGGTTTTGCAGTAGTGGCGGATGAGGTGCGCAAGTTAGCGGAACGTAGCCAGGTCTCTGCACAGGAGATCAGTGAGCAGGCAGGTAATAGCGTGAAGGTTGCCGAGCGTGCTGGTGGGCTGCTGGAGGCAATGGTCCCTAATATTCGTAAGACTGCTGATCTGGTGGAGGAGATTTCAGCCTCATCCGAAGAGCAGGCAACGGCTGTCTCGCAGGTGAATGGTGCGATGGGGCAGCTGGATCAGGTTTCACAGCAGTCCGCGGCCTCTTCAGAACAGCTTGCCGCAACCTCTGAAGAGCTGAGCGCAAATGCGGAGCAGCTGCAGAAGATCATCGGCTTCTTTAAATTAGACAATCATGCGCACTCTGCGATGCATGGGCAGGCCCAGAACAGAGAATCACTACCTTTAGATCATGAAGGTGAGGAGCCTGAAAGCCATGCTGGTGCTAACCAGGATTTTGTTCCATTTGGCAAGGCAGTATAACAGCGGGAGGAGAGGGCAATGGCAAGCAATACAGTGGCAGCGCAACAGCAGCCTGTAGCAGTGCTTAACAAGTACCTCTGTTTTATGCTGGGTAATAAACGATTTGCAGCGAATATCTTGCGTATCAAAGAGATTATGGAACACATGGAAGTGACCACAATCCCGATGATGCCAGAATTCCTGTGCGGCGTTACCAATTTGCGAGGCAGTGTGGTACCCGTTATTGATCTTGGCAAGCGGCTCGGTATGGATGCTGTCTCAATCGGTCGGCGCACCTGTATTGTGATAATGGAGGTTACCGTTCATGGGACCTCAATTGATGTTGGCATCATGGTAGATGCTGTCAACCAGGTAGCAGATATCGCGCCGGATGAAATTGAATCCGCACCGAGTTTTGGCGGCAATATTTCAACTGAATTCATCGAAGGAATGGGTAAGGTGGGTGATATATTTGTGGTGCTGCTCAACATTGATCGCCTGCTTTCGCTAGATGACCTTGCGCTGTTGAGAGATGCGGGCAAGATGGCAACTGAGACGGATACTCAGGCGGCAGTAGAGTGCGAACAGCCACAGGAGGTGCAGTCATGAGTGAGTTTCTGGAAGAAAAAGAGCGGCCACACAATGCCGTGATCTCAGTTAACGAGAGTCAGGCGGTTGATAGCAGCCAGGAAGCGAATAAATACCTGACCTTTCGTGTCGGTGAGTCTAACTTTGGGATCGATCTGTTGCGTATCAAGGAGATTATCGAGTATGCCAGTGTGTGTGATATTCCGATGGTGCCAGAACATATTCGAGGTGTGATTAACCTGCGCGGCAATGTGGTGCCGGTTATTGATCTGGCTAATCGTATCGGTGTGACGGGGGATGCCACGGCGAGCAATCGTAGCTGCATCATCATTATCGATGTGAAAGCTCAGGATGAGTCACTAGATATCGGTATTGTTGTCGATGCGGTGAATAAAGTCTACGAAATTGGCGAAGAAGATGTGGCACATGCACCGGCCTTTGGGGCAAATATTCGTACCGAATTTATTAAAGGTATGGGGCGAATTGACCGACAGTTTGTAGTGTTATTAGAGCTTGCAAAGGTCCTCGATGTCGATGACCTGTCGATAAGCGATATCGCTAGCAATGCAGGGCATGTATAGCGTGATCAACAATAAATAATATGATACTGGGGAAGTACGATGTCGGCAGTAGCCAATAAATCAGTGATGCTGGAGTCCATTAGAGATGAAGAGTTTGCCGTCTTTCAAGAGATGATTTACGAGCAGGTGGGCATCTCGATGAGTGAAAAGAAAAAATCACTGGTCGAAGGACGACTGGCAAAACGCCTGCGGCACCACGGTCTTAGCGATTACGCCTCTTATATTAAGCTGATTAAGAGTGGTAATAGCGCAGAGCGCCAGATGGTGATCGATATGTTAACCACCAATGAAACCAGCTTCTTTCGCGAGCAGCGCCATTTTGATTTTCTAGCGAGCGAGGTGATACCAGCAAGTGGCCACGGTAGCCCCTACCGTATCTGGAGTGCAGCCTCATCATCGGGTGAAGAGGCCTATTCCATGGCGATGTTATTTGCAGATAAATATCGCTCAGACCGCTGGGAAATTATTGGTACCGATATTAGCCAGCAGATTCTGGCCAAAGCCCGCAAGGGGCTCTACCCTATGCGTGCGGCAGAAAAAATCCCGCCTGATTATCTCAACCGCTTCTGTCTGAAAGGGGTGCGCGAGCAGGAGGGGATGTTTCAGATCGATAAAAAACTGGCCAGCAAGGTCACCTTCAACTCGCTAAATCTGAATGGCCAGTGGCCTTCAAATATGGGGATGTTTGATCTGATTTTACTGCGTAATGTGATGATCTACTTTGACCAGAAGACCAAGCAGAAACTGGTGGAAAAGATCCTGCAACAGTTACGCCCCGGTGGCTATTTTATGATTGGCCATTCAGAAACCCTAAACGGGGTGAGTACAGCGGTAAAAATGGTCAAGCCATCAATATATTTAAAACCAGCAGCCCCATAGCGTTAGGCGCGGTGTGGTTACTCGCTTGCAAGGTTGAGAAACGGCATGGTTGAAATATAGAGCAACCCGGCAATGATGACCATATAGATCAAAAAACGTAGTGGGTTTTCCCTGAGGCTGTCAATAATGGTGCGATTTTCTCCCGCCACCTTCTGTTGCTCATACGCTGCCTTCGCTTTTATCTGGCGCTCTTTCTGGTAAGCGGCGATCAACGCCCTCGCGCGGGACTCAAGCGCTTCATCACGTAGCCATAGTGCTGGCACCGACATCCCCCAGTTACCCGCAGGGGTCTCATAAAAGTCGATCTTCTCCTGTTGTAACAGCTCGCGAACCGCTTCGGCCTCATCGTCCGGAACATTGCGTAGATTAAAGATGCGTACAGCCATAATGTCATTTATTGGTGGTGTTAGATTATTCTGAGTCGAGCAATATAAAAGTATGGTGGCTATTTTAGGGGAATCGCAGGCGGCTGCATAATCTTTATCATGCGGGGGGGGGCTCTCATGGTTTCGATAGTGGTGGTGGGCACTGTTTTACGGTAGTTTAAGCGGTGCATCCTCGCGGGAGGATGGTGTATGCAGGGCTATTTTCCAGCGTGAGGGCGTTATGGGGCGGTTGTTGCCAGAGATGACTGGACGGGGGCGTGACGCGACCATTATTGGTAGCGTGTTCTTTTTTGTTGCGCTGGCGCTCTATCTCGATGCCAGCGTAAGCCTGGCGATGCAAGTGACCATGGGTTACTGCGCCTGGTTCTTTCTGGGGTTGATGCTGCTGGGCGAAAGCACGGCGGTTCGTATGCAGGTGGTGGTGGCGATCATCTTTGCCACCATCGGTGAGTACTTCGCCTCGGTTTATCTGGGGGCCTATATCTACCGTTTTGAAAATGTTCCCGCCTATGTCCCGCCTGGCCACGGCATGGTCTACCTAACCGCAGTCGTGATCGCGCGGCAGGCGCTGTTGACCACTTATCGCCAACAGATCACCTGGCTGGTGCTGGCCATCGGCGGAGTGTGGTCGTTGTGGGGGCTTCTCTTTGCGGCGCGTGGTGATGCCGCAGGTGCGCTGTTGTTTGCGATCTTTGTCTACTGTCTCTATAAAGGGCGCTCACCACTCGTCTATCTTGGCGCTTTTTTTATCACCACCTGGCTGGAGGTGGTGGGCACCTGGAGCGGCACCTGGTACTGGGCGCTGCATGACCCGGTGCTAGGGCTCTCTCAGGGCAATCCACCAAGTGGTGTCGCGGTGTGGTATGTGATGGTCGATGCATTCGCACTGGCGCTGGCGCCGCGGCTAGTGGTGGCGATGAGGCGCACACATCGTCGCCTCTTTAAACGGAACCGCCTGCCGTCCGAGTAGTTTTAACAGTCTGCCAAGTGGCGGCGAGTCACGTATAATGCCCCCCTTTATTGTTGCTGAGGAAGCGTACCTGATATGTCGTCGAGTAGTATTGTCACGATTGAATCCCGCATTGCCACTGAGTTAAATGTCCGAGAAGCGCAGGTGACGGCCGCGATTACGCTGCTGGATGGTGGTGATACCGTACCGTTTATTTCACGTTACCGTAAAGAGGTGACCGGTGGGCTTGATGATACGCAGCTACGCCAGCTCGAAGAGCGCCTCAACTATCTGCGTGAACTCGATGAGCGCCGCGCAACAGTGCTAAAGGCGATCGACGAACAGGGAAAATTAGCGCCAGCGCTGAAACAGTCGATTCTGGAAGCGGAGACCAAAACACGTCTTGAAGATCTCTATCGTCCCTATATGGTTAAGCGCCGAACGAAGGCGCAGATCGCGCGTGAAGCGGGGCTGGAGCCGCTGGCCGAGCAGCTCTTTTCTGATCCGACCACCGAGCCAGAAGTGTGCGCGGCCAGTTATGTTGATGCCGATAACGGCGTAGCCGACGTCGCCGCTGCGCTCGATGGCGCACGCCAGATATTAATGGAACGCTTTGC
Source organism: Chromatiales bacterium (assembly GCA_011053135.1). Lineage (GTDB taxonomy): Bacteria > Pseudomonadota > Gammaproteobacteria > SZUA-140 > SZUA-140 > SZUA-76. The sequence continues at coordinate 8,086 of DRLG01000242.1, read as the reverse complement.
CGAAGATGCCGAGTTAGTGGGTGAGCTGCGTGAGCATTACTGGGAAAACGGCCTGCTGCACGCGACAGTGGTGGCGGGTAAAGCGCACGAAGGGACAAAGTTCGCTGACTATTTTGATAAGCGTGAGGCGATTAAAGCGATCCCGTCGCACCGTGCGCTGGCGATGTTTCGTGGCCGTAGTGAAGGCATTTTGCAACTGACGCTGGTGATAGCAGAAGATGAAGAGGCGGCGGCAAAACGTGAGCCAACCAGTGGCGAGCGTAAGATTGCGCGGCGCTTTGGGATTAAAGATGAGGGGCGTCCGGCTGACCGCTGGTTACAGGATACCGTGCGCTGGACATGGCGTGTGAAGCTGTCGATGCATGTCGATCTTGAGCTGAAGAAGCGCCTGCGCGAGGCGAGCGAGCTGGATGCGATCAACATCTTTGCCAGTAACCTCAAGGATCTGCTGCTTGCCGCCCCGGCGGGGCCGCGTGCCACCATTGGCCTTGATCCCGGCCTGCGTACCGGTGTTAAAGTCGCAGTGGTCGATAACACCGGCAAGCTACTGGATCACGCGACGATCTATCCACATGCACCAAAGAATCAGTGGGACCAGTCGATCCATACTCTGGCGCTGCTGGCGAAGAGACACAGTGCCGATCTTGTCAGCATCGGAAACGGTACCGCATCACGCGAAACCGACAAGCTGGTGGGTGATCTGATCAAACAGCATAGTGACCTACACCTCACCAGAATGATGGTGTCAGAGGCGGGGGCATCGGTCTATTCCGCCTCGGAACTGGCGGCACGTGAGTTCCCGGATCTTGATGTCTCGATTCGCGGTGCGGTGTCGATCGCGCGGCGTCTACAGGATCCGCTGGCAGAGCTGGTCAAGATTGAGCCGAAGGCGATCGGTGTCGGCCAGTACCAGCACGACGTGAGCCAGGTGCGTTTGGCGCGCAGCCTGGAGGCGGTGATCGAAGATTGTGTCAATGCCGTTGGCGTCGATGTGAACACCGCTTCGGCCGCCCTGCTGGCACATATCGCCGGACTTAATGCGACACTGGCACAAAACATTGTGAACTACCGAGACCAGCATGGCCGCTTCAAAGATCGTAAAACGTTATTGAAAGTGGCGCGACTTGGCCCGAAGGCCTACCAGCAGGCGGCCGGTTTTCTCCGGGTGATGGGAGGTAAAAACCCACTGGACGGCTCGGCGGTACATCCCGAGGCCTATCCGGTCGTGGAGCGCATCGCGGCCTTTACCAAAGGTGATATCCACGCCATTATTGGTGACAGTGCACTGTTAAAGAAGCTTGACCCCAGAGCGTTCACCGATGAAAAATTTGGCGAGCCGACCGTGCGGGATATCCTCGCCGAGCTGGACAAACCGGGGCGTGATCCGCGGCCTGAGTTTGTCACCGCCAGTTTTAAAGAGGGTGTTGAAAAACTGAGTGACCTTAAAGAGGGGATGATGCTAGAAGGGGTGGTAACCAACGTCACCGCCTTTGGTGCTTTTGTTGATGTCGGTGTCCATCAGGATGGGTTGGTGCATATCTCTGCACTGGCAGACAAATTTGTCAGCGACCCAAGAGCAGTGGTGAAGGCTGGTGATGTGGTGAAGGTACGTGTGCTCGATGTAGACCTGCCACGCAAGCGTATTGCATTAACCATGAAGCGGCAGGGCGATGATAATCACGCGGCTAAACCAGCGCGTTTGCCGCAGCCATCGAATAGAAGAGCGCCGTCGCAGAAACAGCAGCCGAAGCAGCAGACCGCGATGGCGGCTGCATTTGCAGGATTAAAGAGAAAATAGAATGTCAGTCGCCGCGTTTATAAACAGATTAAAGAGCACGCCAGATGAAGTCTCATTTGACGAGACAATGGCGTTGATTGAGCGCCATTTCGACTACACCCCCACCCGCTTCACTAACGGTGTGGGTGAGAGCCGAGTGGTTAATGAGGCGGGCAGCAATGAAGGCTCCTGCAAGATCTTCGCGCTAGGGAGACGACTCGCACTGGATGAGTCGGAGACGCTTAACTGCTTTGGAGACTACTACCGGGTCGATGTAAAACAGCATCCTGATGGTCGTGATCATGCCAATATCAGAAACTTTATCACTTACGGCTGGCGCGGCATCGAATTTGACCATGTTGCACTGCAACCAAAGGAGTCGTGATGCCATTACCCGATTTAGATAGGGTCGTCGCGATAGTGATCGATGCCGCCAGAGCAGAGCTGAACCCTCGTTTTACACATAGCGCACGTGAGTACAAAGCTGATGGCAGTATTGTGACCGAAGCCGACCGCGCCGTGCAGCAGGCGATTAAAGGTGCGCTGAAAACGTTGTGGCCTGAATTTCTATTTGTCGGAGAAGAGATGGATGAGGCGGAGCAGGTCGCTCTGCTCAACAGCAGTGGTCAGGGAGTGTGGTGTCTTGATCCGGTGGACGGTACCAGTAATTTTGCAGCAGGGATCCCATTTTGTGCGATCTCATTGTCACTGTTACAGGATGGTGATGTGTTGCTCGGGGTTGTTTATGATCCGATGCGGGATGAGTGTTTTACTGCAATCAAGGGCCAGGGTGCCTGGCTTAATGGCGAGCCGCTTGGCAAGCGGATGCCCGAGCCACCGCTCGCCAGAGGGATCGGCCTGATCGACCTGAAAAGATTGCCGCGTGAACTGGCGATGCGCATCATCGATGAGAAGCCATTTAGCTCGCAGCGCAATATAGGGGCAGTTGCACTGGAGTGGTGCTGGGTTGCCGCGGGTCGTTGCCATGTCTATCTGCACGGCAGGCAACGCATCTGGGACTACGGCGCGGCGAGCCTGGTGTTACATGAGGCCGGTGGTTATTCAATGACGCTGGATGGTGAGCCGGTACTATCGGTTAGCCTTGAGCCACGTTCCGCACTGGCCGCCCTAAATAAGGCGCTATTTGATGAGTGGGTAAGCTGGCTGGGGATTGCCGCAGGCAAGCGCTAATTTAATGAGCGAGTTGCCTTTTTCAAAGAGAGGCTGATTAGCGACGGCCGCGCCTGTTTTTAGGTGCCTCGAAGTTTACACGCAGCGCTTTACCGCTAAAGTCCTTGCCGTCGAGGCCAGAGATGGCGGCGCGTGCTTCGTGGCCCTCCATTTCGATAAAGCCAAACCCTTTGCACTTGCTGGTGAAGACATCTGTTGCCAGCTTAATGGAACGTACCTTACCGAATTGAGAAAAGAGTTCGGTCACTTCAATTTCATTTGCGGAAGCGGGCAGGTTGCCAACAAAGAGTTTTTTCATGGTGATGTCCTTATAGAATCGAGCATTCTATCTTTAAAAGCGATGGCCTGAATGAGAGATCAGGTGGAAAAATAGTCTGCGCCGCCCTGCTATACAGGCAGCGCAGTAACAGCGGCCTCTTACTGAGGTTGAACCTGTGCCGCCTGCAGACCTTTTGGCCCGGTTTCAACCTGGTAGCTGACGGTTTGACCTTCGGCCAGGGTTTTAAAGCCATCGCCAACAATTGCACGGAAATGTACAAACAGATCGTCGCCGCCATCTTCCGGGGTGATAAAACCAAAACCTTTTGATTCATTAAACCATTTTACGGTGCCGGTATTCATTGTGTTGAAATCCTCAAAACTTAAATTAATTGCTAATATCGATCACGTGCATGATGACGCAATGAGGATTCAGAGAGGAGCCGTATGGTGTTCTAAGAAAGCCAGCTTGAGCCAATGCAAGCAAAAACACTATACCCTAATCCCGCATGAAAAAACTAATTATTTGTTTTGGCAGAATAACTTGGAACAATAGATCTGAAAAAATGATGGGTAGTGCTGGCATATGGCCTTTGCTATTCTGAGCTCTGTTTTTTCCAGAAGTCTATTCGGAGTGTTAGGTAATAAATATGCCCGATACCTAATGCCTTAAATCAAAGGGTTTATATGGAGGAAGTAGCATGAAATTGTATAGAAAAGTTTATCTATTATTTGCTGTCCTGTTATTTTCTACAGTAATTGTTGGATGTAGTGTTCCAACATACTATAAAGAAATAACAACAAAATATGATGCTGATGGGAAAGTAATAGGCACAGAGGTTAAAGAAGGGATATCCCAGCCTTCACCTCACTCAGCCCCTTTAAAAGTCAATACAACCAAGCAAAAGGTACTTGAAAAATAATCATTACTTATAGTTTTACCTAATAAGCGCAGTAGAGCCGGGCAGGGTCACCTTGACGGAGCACTAGCGGCACGCACCCCTTGCCAGAAAATGGCTAGCTGCTGGCGGTAGCTGCTGGGGATCGCATCCGGGTTATTCATCCGCAGCAGCAACGGTATGCCATAAAAGAGCGCAACAAGCCCGAGCATGGTTGTCGGGACGTGGGTGTTGGCGGGCAGCTCGCCTCGATTGATCGCCTGCTGCAGCGCCGGTGCCAGCACTGCGTCGAGGCCGCTCACCTCCAGCGCCTCAATTTCGCTGGCATTATCGTCGTTGATCTCTTTTTCAAAGGCGCGATGTCGCTCGGCGCGACCGATGGTCTGCAGGCGCGGTTTTTCGCGCAGGCGGGCGAGGCGTGCCAGCACTTCTCCCATCAGCCCCGGGTGTTGCTGGAACTGCTGAGCGGCGGCGGCAAACAGTGTCTCGATGGCAGCGGTACCGCTCTTGCCACTCTGGCGAACCTTCCAGCTGATCTCCAGCGTCCATAGTTGCATGTAGTAGTCGAGCAGATCACTCTTTTTTGCGAAGTAGTTAAAGAAGGTCGCCTCCGAGATTTCAACATCGTCGCAAAGCGCATTGACGGTGATCTCCTCCATCGGTGTCGCCTCAAGGCGCTGTATGGCGGCGTTAACCAGCGCAAGCTTGGTGCGCGCATATTTTCGCTCACGCAGTGGAATTCTGGGGGTAGCGGCCATCTTTATTGCTCCTTAATATTTATCATTCTAATGATTTATGTTTTAGTCTATTAATTTAGTCAACCCTAATATACCGTTTTTTATATTGTTTTCATTGGGTTGTAGCTACTGGATCAGCGTGTAAAAGGGTGAAGCCAGCTGTGCCCATCTTTTCACCTGTTACGAATATTGTTCTATAAAATTTTAGAGTACGCAATGTTTTATTGGTAATAATCTTATGGAACAGTAGGTTAAAGGTAGAATTAATCTACAATACGATTTAAGCGTGGTAGACTGCACGCCTCTATTTTCAGGCTATTCTATAGATTGCCGACAGATAACATCATCATCCGCACCGCTTCAACCAAATTTAGGTAACCAGATGGACAGACTTCTACCGCTTCTCAAGGAACGTATCCTGATACTCGATGGTGCGATGGGTACGATGATTCAGCGCTACAAGCTGGAAGAGGCCGATTATCGTGGCGAGCGCTTTGCCGATTACCCCTCAGACCTTAAGGGTAATAACGACCTGCTGGTGTTGACACAGCCGGCGATCATTCGTGACATCCACATCGAATACCTGAATGCGGGCGCGGACATCATCGAGACCAACACCTTTGGCGCCACCACCATTTCGATGGCCGATTACGACATGGAGTCGCTCGCCTATGAGATGAACGTCGCTGGTGCGCGGCTCGCACGTGAGGCGTGTGATGCGGTGGCCACCGCCGACAAACCGCGCTTTGTTGCGGGTGTGCTTGGTCCCACAAATCGCACCTGTTCGATCTCGCCCGAGGTGAATGACCCGGCGGCACGCAACGTCACCTTTGATGAGCTGGTGGTCGCCTATAGTGAGGCGACCCGCGGCTTGATCGAGGGAGGTTCCGATACGATTCTGATCGAGACCATCTTCGACACCCTCAATGCCAAAGCGGCGATCTTTGCGGTACAGCAGGTCTTTGATGAGATTGGGCGCGAGCTGCCGATCATGATCTCCGGTACGATCACCGACGCCTCTGGTCGAACCCTTTCAGGGCAGGTGACCGAAGCCTTTTACAACTCACTGGCCCATGCGAAGCCGATCTCGATCGGACTGAACTGCGCGCTCGGTGCCGAAGAGCTACGCCAGTATGTGGAAGAGCTGTCACGCGTGGCTAGCTGTTATGTGAGTGCACACCCCAATGCGGGGCTGCCCAATCCGCTGGCAGAGACGGGCTATGACGACACGCCGGAAAATATGGCCGGCTTTATCAAAGAGTGGGCCGAGAGCGGCTTTCTGAATATTATTGGTGGTTGTTGTGGTACCTCGCCTGATTTTATCGCGGCCATCGCGGAAGCCGTCAGGGATGTTGCACCGCGCAAACTGCCGACGATCCCGGTTGAATGTCGTCTTTCTGGACTGGAGCCATTTAACATTGCCGCCGATTCGCTCTTTGTGAATGTGGGAGAGCGTGCCAATGTGACTGGCTCGGCCAAATTTAAACGGCTAATCCTTGAAGGACAGTTTGATGAGGCGCTCAGCGTCTGTCGTGAACAGGTTGAGAACGGCGCCCAGATCATCGATGTGAACATGGATGAGGCGATGCTCGATGGTAAAGAGGCGATGGTGCACTACCTGAATCTGGTCGCCTCAGAACCAGACATCTCAAAAGTGCCGGTGATGGTGGACTCCTCAAAGTGGGAGATCATTGAGGCGGGGCTAAAGTGTATTCAGGGTAAAGGGATCGTTAACTCGATCTCCCTGAAAGAAGGGAAGGCGCAGTTCATTCACCATGCCGAGTTGATTAAACGCTACGGCGCGGCGGCAGTGGTGATGGCTTTTGATGAAGAGGGTCAGGCCGACACCTTTGAACGCAAGATTGAGATCTGCAAAAACTCTTACGATGTGCTGGTCAATGAGGTCGATTTTCCACCGCAGGATATCATCTTCGACCCCAATATCTTCGCCGTAGCGACCGGCATTGAAGAGCACAACAACTATGCGGTCGATTTTATCGAGGCGACGCGCTGGATCAAACAGAACCTGCCCCATGCGATGGTGAGTGGCGGTGTCTCCAATGTCTCATTCTCTTTTCGTGGTAACAACCCGGTGCGTGAGGCGATTCATGCGGTTTTTCTCTACCACTGCTTTAAGGCGGGGATGGATATGGGGATCGTCAATGCGGCACAGCTTGCGCTCTACGATGACCTGCCGCAAGCGCTGCGAGAACGTGTTGAAGATGTGGTGCTGAATCGGCGTGAAGATAGTACCGACCGTCTACTGGAGATTGCAGATAGCTACCGTGGCGATGGCAAGGTCGAAAAGAAGGAGGATGAAGCGTGGCGCAGCTGGCCAGTTGACAAGCGGCTGGAACATGCGCTGGTTAAGGGAATCGATCGCTTTGTTACAGAGGATACCGAAGAGGCGCGGTTAACCTTTGAGCGCCCCATTCAGGTGATTGAAGGGCCGTTGATGGCCGGCATGAATGTGGTGGGTGATCTGTTTGGCGCCGGCAAGATGTTTCTGCCACAGGTGGTAAAGTCCGCGCGCGTGATGAAAAAGGCGGTCGCGCATCTGATTCCGTTTATTGAGGCGGCCAAGGCGAAAGGGGCCGCGCAGAGTAACGGAAAAATTCTGATGGCTACCGTGAAGGGTGATGTGCATGACATCGGTAAAAATATCGTTGGCGTTGTGTTGCAGTGCAATAATTTTGAAGTGATCGATATCGGTGTGATGGTGCCGACGGCTACGATTCTGGAGGAGGCGAAAAAACACCATGTCGATGTGATCGGCCTCTCAGGTCTGATCACCCCATCACTTGAAGAGATGAGCCATATCGCCAAAGAGATGAAACGGCTGGAGATGAATATCCCCATCATGCTGGGCGGTGCGACCACATCAAAGGCCCACACTGCGGTGAAGATCGATCCCCACTATGACCACCCAGTGGTGTGGGTGAAGGACGCCTCGCGTGCAGTGGGTGTTGCGCAGAGCCTGATCTCTGATGAGTTACGGCCAAAGTTTGTCGTTGACCTGAAGTCTGAATATGAGGTGGTGCGGCTGCGCCATGCGGCGCGACAAACCGATGCGAAGTGGTTAACGCTGGCGCAGGCTCGCGCCAATAAAACAGAGATCGACTGGAAAAATTACCAGCCGACGCCCCCCTCCTTTATCGGCACCAAAGTGTTTGATGACTACCCACTACAGGAGCTGGTGGAGTATATCGACTGGACGCCGTTCT
>DRLG01000241.1 GCA_011053135.1 Chromatiales bacterium | reverse complement strand
CCCAGCATTCCCTCAGAGCCGTTGATCAGCGCGAGCAGATCATACCCACTGCTATCGAGCGCATCGCTGCCGAGTGTGATGAGTTCACCATCCATGGTGACGAGCTTCACCTTACGCACATTGTGGACAGTGAGGCCATATTTAAGGCAGTGAACACCACCGGAGTTTTCTGCCACGTTACCGCCAATGGTGCAGGCGATCTGTGATGAAGGGTCGGGCGCATAATAGAGGCGGTGTTGTGCAACCGCCTGCGAGATAGCAAGATTGCGTACGCCGGGTTGAACCACGGCGGTACGTGCCTCAGGGTCAATGTTCAGGATCGACATAAATCTGGCCAGACTTAACACAACGCCATCCCCGACAGGGGTTGCGCCACCGGAGAGGCCGGTACCCGCACCACGCGCGATGACGGGCACATTGTGCTGATAACAGAGACGCATGATCGCCTGCACCGCTTCTATCGTACTGGGCAGCACCACAATCATCGGTAGCCTGCGGTAGGCAGAGAGGGCATCGCATTCATAGGGGCGCAGCGCTTCTTCATCAAACAGCAGTGCATCGGGCGTTACGATCTCGCGCAGCCTGACGAGCAATGTCGCCTTATCGATAGTCGCTTTAGCCACTGCCGATTCCGCTATCGGCGTGGTGCCATGGTCTGTTTTGTTTAACAGTTCGTCACCCATTACCCATTCTGTCTTCATAATTTAAATCTGTGTTGCGGAAGAGCGTATCACAGAACAGCGCGCTAGCCATTGTCCATATAACCATGAGATTCATAATGAAAGGCCGCTGGTCAACCGTTCAATTGAGACGGCTCAAGCTCGATTATGGTAGCCATTTAATCGTACAATCACCACCACTATGAAACAGAGCGCAGAAACAGTTCAGGCAGTGACCACCCAGACGCTGGCTGATTATAACCGCCGCGCAGAGGATTTCTTTGCTGGTACGATCGACCACGATGTGGAGCAGAACATCAGCGCACTTTTGAGCCATATTGAGATTACGCAGCCACCTCCGTTTACGATTCTTGATGTCGGTTGCGGGCCGGGGCGTGATCTAAAGGCATTTTACGAACGGGGCCACACGGCGATCGGGGTTGAAGGGGCGGCACGTTTTGTTGAAATGGCGCGTGCCTATAGTGGTTGTGAGGTGTGGCAGCAGAACTTTCTCCACCTTGATCTCCCAGCTAGTCGTTTTGATGGGGTGTTTGCCAACGCCTCGCTCTTTCATGTGCCGCAACAGGCGCTGCCGGATGTGCTGGCCGCCCTGCATGCGACGCTGAAAAAAGGTGGAGTGCTGTTTAGCTCGAATCCTCGAGGCGATAATAGCGAAGGGTGGAACGGGAGTCGTTACGGCGCCTACTATGAGCTGGAGCGGTGGCGCGATTACATGGTGACGGCTGGATTTACAGAACTGCTCCATTATTACCGCCCGGCAGGGCTGCCGCGTGAGCAGCAGCCGTGGCTGGCAAGCGTGTGGCGAAAACTGTAAAGGCTATCGAGAAGCAGATGAATTACCCCGTACTCTACTCTTTCCGCCGTTGCCCCTACGCGATACGGGCACGACTCGCATTGCGGGCGAGTGGTATCCGAGTTGCAATACGAGAAGTGGTGCTGGCGGATAAGCCAGCAGCACTACGACAGGTCTTCGCCAGAGCGACAGTGCCGGTGCTTGTGGTTAATCAGACAGAGGTGATTGGTGAAAGCCTCGATATCATGTTGTGGGCGTTGCAGCAGTACGATCCGCAGGGGTGGTTGCCAGTCGACGCGACGCTGATGGCCGAGAGTCGTCGGCTGATTGCAGCGAACGATGGTGAGTTTAAGCAGGCCCTTGATCGTTATAAATATGCCGACCGTTTTCCTGAGCAGCCGCAGGCGTTCTATCGCGTAGAGGCGGAGCGCTTCCTGGCGCTACTGGAGAAGCGGTTGGTGCAGTCACCATACCTGTTATGTGAACGGCTGACATTGGCTGATATGGCAATTTTTCCTTTTATACGCCAGTTTGCCAATGTAGAGCGCGACTGGTTTGAGCAAAGCCCATATCCGCAGCTACGGCGTTGGCTAGCCTCACTACTACGCTCACCACTGTTTGTCAGTGTGATGGTTAAATATGTGCCGTGGCGAGAGGGTGATCCAGTGGTGATATGTTAAGAACAGCCTCTCCATGTCAGAGGCGTTAGTTAGGTCTTAGAAGGAGGATATTGGTTGATGAAGAATGCTTTATCGAAAATGCTAGTTGTATTTGGAGCATCTCTACTCTTCATATCAATAATAGGGGATTTTACTTCCAAGGGGGGGTATGAAAATGATGGGCCACGAACATGGGAGAGGTTTGATGAGTCCTTGGCCAATAAAACGCATAGCATTGATGATTTAATATCAGAAGCGAAGAGAAGGCAGGAAAGCTGGGACACGATGAGTGATGAACAAAAGATGATTTCGCTTTATGAAATTGTCACTGATAGGTTTACACATAATGAAGGAGCAAGGCATACAGTTTTTACAAATTGGTTATTATTTTCTTTGGGAAAAATCGTAACTCCACTTGGAATTATCTGGAGCCCTGATGTTTTTGTATCAAAGGGTTACTCATTAATTTGTAGTCAGTCATCATATTTACTAATGCAACTAGCCCTTAAGAGTGGAATTAGAGCAAGGCACGTTGGCTTGAACGGCCATGTTGTTATTGAGGCCTGGTATGACAATGATTGGCACTTATTTGATCCTGATGCAGAAGTTATACCCCGAGATAGTACAGAAAGTGTGCTAAGTGTTGAGGAGCTATCAAGGAATATTGATCTTCTTAAAAAAGAATATCCAAGAATAAAAGGTGATTATGTAAATATTATTGCATCAAGAGAAGATAATTCTTTTGTATCTTATCCTGTGGGCGCATATTTTGAGTGGAAGTCACAAGTCTTGTTTTACTTTGAAAAAATAGCACAGATACTCAAATATTTAATTCCATTTTTAATTGTTGTATTTGGTGCGTATTTGCATTTCACACCTAACAATCGCAAAAATTTCAACAGCTAAAAGCACCGCTACGCTTTGTTTTTAGCTATCTATTATGCAATATGATATATGCTTAAAATACTCTTCTCGCTGCTGTTGCTGATGTTGAGCGGAAATGCACTTGCTAAAGAGTGTGTGATTCTACTGCATGGTCTCTTACGTGGCTCAGGTTCAATGGTGACAATAGAGCGTGCATTAGTGAGAGCGGGCTATGAAGTGAGCAATATCGTTTACCCATCGCGTGGTTATAAGATAGAGCAGTTAGCAGAGATGGCGATAGATGCGGGGATTCAGTCGTGCCAACAGAAGTCGGCTACCCCCATCAATTTTGTCACCCACTCACTTGGAGGCATTCTGGT
>DRLG01000240.1 GCA_011053135.1 Chromatiales bacterium | reverse complement strand
TGGGGTAACAAAAGAGGTCGTTAATAAGATGCTACAGATTGTCGTTTAGCGAGATCTTGTTAGAAGATATGTTGTGCCAGCGAGAAGCCTCACCCCTTTAAATATCCTATAGCTTAAGTGAATCTTTTGGTTTTAACCTCTTAGTTGATAAGGGGGTAAGCCTGAAAGTAGTGATCACTTAATATGCCTTAATTATGTCTATTTTTGGGGTGAGTGATAAACCCATGGTTTGCGTTTTTATGGTCATGATAATCGTGATGGTTATCACATAGTTCTTTCTATCTTCGATGAGAGTTTTCTAACTGTGACCAGCGTCGCGCAGAAAAATATCCCGGCGCCGTTAAATGTGTCAGAGCGATATTGGTTGACACAGGAATGCAGATAATGAACATATCAGAAAAGATAATTTCCGGGATGAAGGTAAAGGCTCGCAGTGGTTTATTTCTGGTGCTGCTTTTTGTATTGGCAGGCTGTGGAGGTGGTGCTGGTGGTGAAGGTGACGGCTCACCAGTGGGTATTGGTGCAGAGGAGAGTGATGGCACCGCAACTTTATCCTGGGTGGCCCCTTCGACGCGTGTCGATAACTCAACACTATCAATGAGTGAGATTGGGGGTTACAAGGTCTATATGGGAACGGGTGCTAGCACCAGTGATCTGTCGCTATATCAGGATATTAATGACCCTTATCAGATGGAGTTAGTGGTTGAGGATCTGTCACCTGGCACCTACTACTTTGCGGTAACGGCCTATGATCAATATGGTGTTGAGAGTGACTTCTCGGTGGTTGCGAGTAAGACCATCTAAATCTATCGCAAAGTATTTCAATCAAGCCTCAGCCATTGGTTGGGGCTTTTTTTCTGGTTTTCCCATAGAATAGGCGCTTGTTTTGATGGCTGGTTTTTCTCGGACCGGTTGCATCACTACGCGTTTATGTTATGAGGGAACTATGTACGAGTCATTCTATAATCTACACGCCAAGCCTTTTCAGCTTAGTCCAGATGCCCGGTTTTTTTATAATAGTCGTGGCCACAAGCGTGCGATGTCCTATCTTCGTTACGGTATCACTCAGGGGGAGGGGTTTATCGTTATTCTGGGGGGGATCGGCACGGGTAAAACAACCATGGTGCAGGCGCTTTTTGATCAGCTTGAAGATGATGGCATCATCGCTGCAAAACTGGTTACCACGCAGCTGGAGGCCGACGATCTATTGCGCCTGGTCGCCACCTCATTTGGTCTGCCAGATAATGGCGCCTCAAAAGCGAGGCTGTTGACACAATTGGAGGCTTTTTTTGTAGAGAAGTCTCGCGAAGGAAAGCGGGTTCTTCTTGTGGTTGATGAGGTGCAGAACATTCCGATAAAGTCGCTGGAAGAGCTGCGAATGTTGTCAAATTTTCAGATTGGCGGCACAGCATTACTGCAAATATTTTTACTTGGGCAGCAAGAGTTCATCAAGACCCTGCAGGCGGATGGACTGGAGCAGTTGCGTCAGCGGATCATTGCATCGCACTATCTTAAGGCGCTGGAGAGTGATGAGGTTAAAGGGTATATCGAGCACCGCCTGACCTCGGTGGGCTGGAAGGGCGACCCGCTATTTGATGAGACAGCTTATCGTGAGATCTACTCTTATACTTCAGGTGTGCCTCGCAAGATTAATACGCTGTGTGATCGTTTGATGCTGTTTGGCTACCTTGAGGAGATACATCAATTTGATGCGAACATCGTAAAAGTGGTGACTAGCGAGTTGCAGGGGGAGATCACCTCCGTGCAAAAAGAGAGCCCTGTGCTGCCTCGTCAGGAGTCAAAAGTGAGTCAGAAGCTGGTGGATGTGGAGCAGCGACTCTGTGTGCTGGAGGAGAAAGTTAGCGATTTTAGCGAGGGGTTCAAGTCGCAGCGTTCACTATTGGCCCGATTGTGGCCATCTGCTGGAGATAAAAATCACTGAAGCTGAAAGGGGCGTGCTAATTAGTGATAATTTGAATCAAGCGGATTGACGTAGCGCAGAGAGATTGATAGTGTAAACGAGTTCATGTGCATCCATGTCATATGGTGTTTGGGGAGCACAATATAAAAATAAAAGGGTCCATTTTATGATCAAGAAATCACGCGTTTTGATAGCACTTTTGGGGGGGCTAGCGTCATTACTGCTAGTCAGTGGGGCGCACGCTGGTAAGCCAGGTGATCCTGTTGCTGGTGAAATGCAGGCGGGGCTGTGTGGCGGTTGTCATGGCTTTGATGGAAATAGTCCTGATGCAAGTTTTCCTCGTCTTGCGGGGCAATATGAGATGTATATTGTTAAGCAGATCAGGGACTTCCAGAAAGGACATCGTGCAAATAACGATACAATGGCTGGCATGGCCGCAATGGTGGCGTCGCTACAGGATGCCAAAGATATTGGTGCCTTTTTTGAAAAGCAGCCAATGGCGAAAAAGCCTATTGCCCCGGTTGACAAGAAACTGGCAGCCAAAGGCAAGAAACTGTTCTATAACGGTAATCCAAAATCGGGTGTTTATGGTTGTGTAAACTGCCATGGTGATCGAGGTATGGGGAAATCACCAAATATTGCTGTTTTTCCACGTATTGGTGGGCAGCATCGTGACTATCTCATTAAGCAGCTGAAGGACTTCAAGAGCAACGCTCGTGCAAATGATCCTGCCGGGATGATGGCTGATATTGCGAAAAAGCTGTCAGATAAAGAGATTACAGCTGTATCTCATTACCTATCTGCGCAACTGCCCTGAAACAATGTGATGTTTCAGCCTGTAACTGGCTGATTCAGGCAGTGAGCGAAAAAAAGCGGTGGACGAATAGTCCACCGCTTTTTTTGTGGGTGAGCGGAGGTGAATACTCCACCGGCTAAAGCCGGTGGTTTCGGGTTACGGCTAAAAGCCGGATTGGTCGGCCGTACGGCCGATTGTCCCCTCTCCCAAGACTGGGAGAGGGTTAGGGTGAGGGTGAGGGTTCAAATTTCAACCTCGGAGCATGCTCACCCCTCACCCCGACCCTCTCCCCTCAAGGGGAGAGGGTGTAAAAGCAACGATGCCGCCTAAAGGCGTGGGATTTACTGATCCCCTATCAAAGACATTAAATGATTGATGTTTATGGGGTTACAAGTTGCTCTTCAGCGGCTCTTTTACGCCTCTATCGGAAAGGCGACCAGGTGGTCAGCCGCAATGCGGATGCCTACCTCGTCACCTACGGCATGATGCAGGTGGCTGGGGAAAAGTGAGAGTACGCGGCTGCCGTTGGGTAGCTTGAGTGTGTACATGATCTCCGCCCCCTTAAAGGCTTTATCGATCACCTCGGCGCGCAGGCTGCTATCGCTGTCGGCGACGATATCGTCTGGGCGAATCAACACCTCTATATCTGAATTGATTGGCCAGGGGTAGGCGCGATCCCCCTGGATCTTCCCGATATCTGTTTCAACCAGGTTGGGCGCCAGTAAGGTTCCCTTCAGGAAAACGCCCTGCCCGATGAAGTTGGCGACAAAGTGGTTGGTCGGTTCATGGTAGAGATTAAACGGGGTGTCCCACTGGAGGATGCGACCTTCATTCATAACGCCGACCATGTCCCCTAGCGCAAAGGCCTCTTGCTGGTCGTGGGTGACCAGTAATGCTGTGATCTTCTGGCTCTTCAGGATATTACGAACCTTATGGGCAAGCTTCTCACGCAGGTCGATGTCCAGATTGGAGAAGGGCTCATCAAGCAGTAGCAGGTCGGGCTTGTTAGCAATGGCGCGCGCTAGCGCAATGCGTTGCTGCTGGCCGCCAGAGAGTTCGTGAGGATAGCGCTTACCAAAACCCTCCAGGTTTACGAGTGCCAGCAGTTCATCGGCTCGCTGCTGCTTTTCACTTTTACCCATTTGGCGCAGGCCAAAGGTGATGTTGTTATAAACGCTCAGGTGAGGGAAAAGCGCATAGTCCTGAAACACCATACCCAGCTTGCGCCGCTCAGGAGCCAGCATCTGTTGAGGTGTTGATACTGGCTGGTTACGCAGCAAAATGCCGCCACTATGGATCGGCTCAAAGCCCGCGATTGCGCGCAGCGCTGTTGTTTTACCGCAGCCGCTGGGACCAAGCAGGCAGGCGATGTCTCCGGAGTTGATATGAAAGGATAGCTCGCGAATGACAGTTTGCCCTTGATAATGGCATTCAATATTTTTGATATCGAGCAGCGCAGTCATCGTTTAGCGTCTGTCACGTCAGTAAAAATTCGAGCAGTGCTTTTTGTGCATGCAGTCGATTTTCTGCCTCATCCCAGACCACGCTTTGAGCGCCATCGATAACATCTGCACTGACCTCTTCACCGCGGTGTGCCGGCAGGCAGTGCATGAATAGCGCGTCGCTACGTGCCGCTGCCATTAATTCACGATTGACCTGGTAAGCCTCAAAGGCGAGTGCTCGTTCGTTGCTCTCCTCCTCCTGTCCCATGCTGGCCCAGACATCAGTGACGATTAAGTCGGCCCCATCGGCAGCAGCGAATGGCTCATCAGTGAGGGTGACGCACCCCTTGTTTGAGGCGAGCAGGCTGGCATCTGGCTCATAACCTTTTGGCGCTGCGATATGGAGATCAAAGCCAAACTGGCGCGCAGCATTGATATAGGAGTGACACATGTTGTTACCGTCACCGATCCAGGCGACCTTCCTGCCGCGAATAGTGCCGCGCTGTTCATACCAGGTCTGCATGTCTGCTAGCAGTTGGCAGGGGTGATACATATCGGTTAAGGCGTTGATCACCGGCACGGCCGAGTGAGCGGCAAAGGTCTCGATGGTCTCATGGGCGTAGGTGCGGATCATAATAATATCGACCATGCTGGAGAGTACGCGAGCGGTGTCTTCAATCGGCTCACCACGACCGAACTGGGTATCGCGTGGCGACAGAAAGATCGCATCACCACCAAAATGGGCCATGCCGGCCTCAAAAGAGACGCGGGTACGGGTTGATGATTTCTCAAACATCATCCCGAGCACTTTGCCGCGGAACGGTTCGTAGCGCTCACCTGCAGCGCGCATCTGTTTTAGTTCGATCGCACGCTGCAGCAACGTTTCGAGTTCACCCGGCGTCAGGTCATTCAGGGTAAGAAAATGGCGTGTCATGACGCTTTCTCAGACGACAGAAATGAGGTGGTGATTGTCACCAGCCGCGTCACGATCTCATCGGCTTCTTCATCGCTGATGATCAGCGGGGGCAGGAGCCGAATCACCTTGTCGGCCTGAATACTGATGAGCAGTTCGGCGGCAAGTGCATCTGCTAATAGAGTGCCACATGGACGATCAAGTTCAACGCCGATCATCAGCCCTCTGCCGCGAACCTCGACCACGCCAGCTTCATCAGCAAATGCCTGTTTTAGCTTCTCGCAAATGCGCCTGCCCTGCTGTGCGGTATGTTGGGCAAGCTGCTCTTTTTCCATTGTTTCAAGCACGGTTAATGCAACGCTACAGGCGAGTGGATTGCCACCGAAGGTGGAACCGTGGCTACCCGGCTGCAATACATTAGCGGCAGCCCCCTGAACCAGACATGCGCCGATCGGAAAGCCGTTGCCTAGCCCTTTTGCCAGGGTTGCGACATCTGGCTTGATGTTGCTATGTTGCCAGGCAAACCATTTTCCGGTGCGGCAGATGCCGGTCTGAACCTCATCCAGCATCATCAACCAGCCATACTCATCGCAGAGTTCGCGCACGGCAGAGAGGTACTCTTTATCTGGAATATTGATGCCACCTTCACCCTGGATAGGCTCGATCAGTATTGCGACGGTGTCACTGCTATTTTTCGCGATCTCACGCAGCTCTTCAATATCGTTGAATTTTGCGCGCACAAACCCCTGCACCAGCGGTTCGAAACCGGCCTGGACTTTACGGCTGCCAGTAGCACTCAGGGTGGCCAGCGTACGCCCGTGAAAGCTACCCTCTGTAACGACGATCGTAGGGGTGGTGATCCCTCTATTATGTCCGTAGCGGCGCGCGACCTTAATCGCAGCTTCGCACGCCTCGGCTCCGGAGTTGGAGAAAAAGGCCTGCTCCATCCCCGAAAGACGTATCAGTTGGTCTGCCAGCTGCTGCTGCTGTGGAATATGGTAGAGGTTGCTGGTGTGGATCAGCGTGCCGCCCTGCTGCGCCAGGACCGCAGCAACGGCCGGGTGGGCGTGCCCCAGGCCACATACGCCGATGCCGCTAAGCGCATCCAGATAGCGTCTGCCATCGGTGTCCCATAACCAGGCACCCGCACCTTTTTCGAAGGTGACAGGCAGACGTGCATAAGTTGGCATTATTGAGTCAGGCATGATCGAGTTCTTCGCGTTCCATAAAACAAAAAGGCAGCCAGTTTACGGGCCGCCGCTGCTACAGCAAACGGGAAATTATAACGGATTTTGCTGTTTCGGATACGGTAAATTGCCCTGTTTTTGCCGCAGCCAATATCGTTGAAAAATAGCCAAAGGCTTCAATTTTAGCATCAAATAGCCGATGTATGACTAAAGGGAAATCTTGTGAGTGTGGCCTGGTGGCGCTCGCAATATTGGCAGTGGTTGCCATTTATCAACCACCCCTAAGAGGCTTCTGTTTGTAACTAACTGATAGTGTTTGATTAATGTTGGTTGCTTTGGGGTGAAACTCAATCTGGATGGAATTTTGATCAATGGTGAGCAATGTGAGCAGTGAGGCAGTCGTAGAGCCTCTGAATACCCCCCCCAATAAGCATCAGCGGATTCCCGAATCTGTAGATCTCAGTATTTTTGAGCCATTTAACGGTTTTACCGCTGACATGCTTGAAACGATCGCGAGCAAGTCAGCGGTGGAGCGCTTGCCCCCTGGGCGACGCATCTTCAATCAGGGCGATATGGATGGCAAGAGCGTTTTTCTGCTCTCTGGGCAGATTGCATTAATTGCCGAGGGACATCCCGCCATTACGATTAAGGCCGGTAGTAATGAGGCGCTGCAGCCGGTGGCTGAGAGTAGGCCGCGTGAAGTGACGGCGCTCGCGAGAAGTAGCGTCACCCTGATGCTGGTAGCGACGGAGCTGCTTTATGAGATGACAAAGACGACCCCGATGGTCTCGGTGAGACGGTCGCAGATAGAGGAGGGTAGCAAGGAGAGTCGTTCGCGCGCTGCTCGAATTGAATGGGTGCTGAATTCACCGCTATTTTTTCGTCTGCCCAGCCCCCATGTGCAGGTACTGACGCGCCGTCTCGAAGAGGTCTATGTTGAGGCAGGCCGTACCGTAGTCAATGAGGGTGATGATGGTGAGTACTACTATGTCATTACCAAAGGCAGCTGCGTGGTGACCCGGACGATAAAGGGGACAGATAAAAAGAGCCGCTGGCTGAACTTGGCATCGGTCGCGGTTTTGGTGAAGGGGCTTTGATTGGCGATATGCCGCACAGTAGTACCGTCTCAATGCTGGAAGATGGGGCGCTGGTGCGTATCCCTAAATATGAATTTATGACGCTCCTCGTGACCCCCTACATCAAGCGGGTCTCTTATGAGCAGATGTTGATGATGCAGGATGAAGGGGCAGTGCTACTGGATGTGCGAATACACTCCGCCTTTGAGAAGATGAGCCTCCGCGGAAGTATCAATTTACCGCTGGCCACATTATGGAAAGCAGCATCCATTCTCGATAAAAGCAAAGAGTACATCGTCTGCTGTGATGTGGGTAAGCGCAGTACGATAGCGGCATTTCTAATGGCCCAGCAGGGGCTTAATGCGAGAATTCTGGAGGGTGGGCTGAGAAATCTCTATGAACAGCAGGATGAAGGGGTGGTGGTCGTTCCCGATGCGGGGGATGGTATCGACATGGAAAATGAGCTACAACACGAGCTGGTGAAAGAGAACGAACCCGATATTTAACGAGACAGCGCCACCCCCTGTTTCGAAGCGCGTTGCAACAGGGGGGAGCTTAATTCAACATAGACGGCACTGCGTTGACCGGGTCCATATCCCGGCTATGACCTGAAATTCTGTGCCACAAAGTCCCAGTTAACCAGCTTCCAGAACGCCTCAACATAGCCAGGTCGCGCATTGCGATAGTCGATGTAGTAGGCGTGTTCCCAGACATCACAGGTGAGCAGCGCCGTCTGCCCCGAGGTCATTGGAGTGGCCGCATTGCTGGTGCTGACGAGAGCTAGCGAGCCGTCACTGTTCTTGACCAGCCAGCCCCAGCCTGAGCCAAAGGTGGTGATGGCGGTCTGACTAAACGCTGCCTTGAATTCATCAAAGGAGCCGAAGGTCTGGTTGATCGCATCCAGTAGCTCGCCGTCAGGCTGGCCACCTCCACTGGGGCTGAGGCAGTTCCAGTAGAAGGTGTGGTTCCATATCTGCGCCGCGTTATTAAACATGCCGCCACTGGATGACATGATAATCTCTTCCAGCGACTTCGTTTCAAACGCCGTCCCCTTAATCAGGTTGTTGAGGTTGGTGACATATGTCTGGTGATGTTTGCCGTGGTGGTACTCAAGTGTCTCGGCTGAAATATGAGGCTCAAGCGCAGTTATCGCATAGGGTAGTTCGGGCAGTGTGTGGGCCATGTCAGTCTCCTTCTGTTATCGATCTGGCGCCTCAACGCTAGCGCTAAATGGCTTATAAAGCAATCGGATTCGTACCGCCTGTCTGCTCTGATAAGATGGTCGGTATGGATTCTATTTCATTGACTATCTTTGCCAGCCGCATCAATGCCATCTGTGAGGAGATGGGGGCCGTGCTGCAATCCACCGCGCTATCACCCAATATCAAAGATCGGCTCGACTTCTCCTGCGCGATATTTGATCCCGCTGGCGAGCTGTGCGCGCAGGCGGCCCATATTCCGGTACACCTTGGCAGCATGGCTTATGCGATGTCCACTATTGTGAGCACGCTTCAGTGGCAGCCTGGCGATATGGTGGTGGTGAATGACCCCTATCTTGGTGGCACTCACCTGCCCGATGTGACGCTGATTGCGCCGCTCTTTATGGGCGGCGAGCTGGTTGGCTTTGTCACCAATCGCGCGCACCATGCCGATATCGGCGCGACGACACCGGGTTCAATGCCGATCTCAAGATCACTTGAAGAGGAGGGGGTGGTGATCCCGCCGACCTTTATCGTGCGCGCCGGGGTGGTGGATGAGGCGGTGTTATCGGCGATCACCCGGCAGAGCCGCAACCACTTTCAATCGTATGGTGATTATTCGGCACAGCTCAGTGCTAACCGCTGCGGGGTGGCGCGACTCGAGGCGTTGATTGAATTAATGGGCGTAGCGCCTTACCGGGCAGCGCTGGTGGCGCTTAATGACTATGCCGAACGTCTTGCGCTCAGCACCCTTCGTCAGATCCCGGACGGCTGTTACCGCTTTCATGACCTCATGGATGATGACGGCATGGGGCAGAAAGATATCCGCATAGCGCTATCGCTGCACGCAAAGCAAGGGGAGATGCATCTCGACTTTAGCGGCACTGCAAAACAGGTCGCGGGCAATATCAACTGTCCGTTGTCAGTGGCCGCCGCTGCTGTATTTTATGTTTTTCGCTGTTTGATGCCGGCGCACACCCCGGCCTGTGCCGGTAGTTTCCGCCCGATCACCTTATCGATCCCGACAGGGGCGCTGTTAAATGCATCGCGCCCAGCGGCAGTGGCGGCGGGGAATGTTGAAACCAGCACACGCACTGTTGATGTGGTGATGGGGGCGTTGGCGCAGGCGATTCCCGATCAGATCCCGGCAGCCAGTCACGGCAGTATGAATAACGTTGCGATGGGTGGTTACATTGCGCGCGGGGGAGAGCAGATCGCGTGGGATTACTACGAGACCATCGGGGGTGGCATGGGTGCAGGTTCAAGCGGAGATGGCCTTAGCGCGGTACAGACTCATATGACCAACACCCGCAACACCCCGATTGAAAGTCTGGAGATGCACTACCCGCTACGATTAAGGCGTTATGCGCTCCGTGATGAGTCCGGCGGGATGGGGCTGCATGGCGGGGGCGATGGCATCATCCGTGAATATGAGTTTCTCGCAGATACCACCGTGACTCTGCTGACAGAGCGCCGTCGTCACGCGCCGTGGGGGCTTGCAGGTGGTGAGGCGGCAAGCCCGGGTCAGAACTATTTTGGTGGTGAGGTGGTCGCACCGAAGTGTGCTATTAACGCACGGCCCGGCGATCGGCTGGTCATCAAGACGCCGGGCGGCGGTGGCTGGGGGAGTGTGAAGTAGCGGCGGCAGCGTGAGCGCGGAGTCTACCCGCTATTCATCGAAGTCCGTCTGGTAGTGGTGGGTAATCTCTTCGCCTGCTTTGATGTTTTTCAGCGCAACCACTGTCAGGTCATCATAATAAGCTGCATTCGGTTTTGATGAGTGGTTGATATATTTCATCTCGTTCTGGACCAGAAAACCCTGCTTATCACTAATCCATAAAACATAATCACCGTTGCGCTTGGTTTTCTTTCCTTTAACGTTCCCGATCAACGTCCCTTTTTTAATGCGAGTGGTAGCGAAAAGCCCTTTGCCATGTATGGCGCTGTTGGCTACTTTATACATAGTTGTGCCCAGCCTGAATGTGATTGAGAGTGGCCATTCTAACAAACTCCCTATAACAGAAATAGAGAGGGGTAGTGGAAAGGCGTTTCATAACTACCCAGTCACTGCACCGGTAATCGCGGTATTGTGATTTCTACCGGGTCTCCGGTAAGCGCTTTCATAAACGCCACCAGCGCTTTTTTATCGCGCTCAGTTAACTCTAGTGAAGACTTCAGGTCTGTGCTGATTGTGCCAGCATTTTTAAAGCCGCCGGTGTCGTAATGTTCGACCACTTCCTCCAGTGTGTTATAGGCGCCGTTGTGCATGTACGGCGCAGTGAGGGCGATATTCCGCAGGGTGGGGGTTTTGAATGCACCTTTGAGTGATGCTTTTGGTTCGATGGCGTAGCGCCCTTCGTTGGTGACACCTTTCAGGCCGATATTATGAAACTTGTCATCCGTGAAGTTGAAACCACTGTGGCAGGCGTCGCAGTTACCTTTGCCTTCAAATACCACGAAGCCCCAGGCCTCCTCTTTGGTGAGTGCTTTTGTGTCACCCTTTAACCAGCGGTCAAAATCAGATTCACTGGAGACGACGGTGCGTTCAAACGAAGCGATCGCCTTGCCAATCGAGGATGCTGAAATACCCTCTTCAGGGTAGGCGGCATTGAACATCTTAACGTAACCAGGGATCGCCTTAAGCTCGGCAACCAGCTCATCGAGTGGCTGATTCATCTCACCAGCAGCCACAATCGGCCCCAGCGCCTGCTCCTCTAGCGTGGTTGCGCGCCCATCCCAGAACTGAAACTTCTGGTAGGCGGTATTAATGATGGTTGGGGTGGCTCGTCCTAGCACCTGCATGCCGTGGCCGATCGCCGTGGGCTGGCCATCAGACCAGCCGAGTGCAGGGTTGTGGCAGGTGGCGCAGCTAATGAAGTTGGAACCTGACAGGCGTGGATCAAAAAAGAGGTGTTTCCCCAGTTCAACGCGCTCGGGTGTGGTGGCATTATCATCTGCCTGAGGCACCTCGTCGGGGCGAGTGTAAGTCACCAGGTCATCAAAGGTGGCTGTCATGTATTCGCTTTCGTCTGGCTCCTGGCTGTTAGCAAATGCACTGCCGGCACCGAGCAGCAGCGCTGTGGCGCTGATGAATGTTAATGCCAGTAATTTTGACCGTTTACCCCGCTGGATCTGACGCCGCTTCATATCCCCCTCCCCCTCATAGCTGTTTTAGATAGCGCATCGCACCCCTCCCCAGAGATTGCTGAACGCATCAGAAAGTGAATAACCTAGTATGGTCGGCGCGATATAGCAAGTCCCGCTGCTGAGAAATTGCGGGAAAGCCCATGTGTCAGGTTTTAGTCATCGTTGATATCAATAACCGATGACAGCACGACTATGTTTTCCCAGTATTTTTTTTCCAGCCCAGGCGGTGAGCACGCATAGAAAAAGGCTCGCGCTCCCCCGTAGAAACCAGTTTCCCAGAGTGCCTTCAAACGTCTGATAGCCAAGCAAGACATTAAATGAAAAATAAAAATAGACATGGAAAAAGAAAATAGTAAAGCTGATGCTGGCGAGATAATTTAAGGTGCGGTTGGAGAGGTTGGGGTATTTCATAAACAGCCCCATGATTAAGAAACACAAGATTATCTTCTGTAGTAGCAGCCAGTCGATGTAGCCTCGTGGAAATATAAACGGCACAGTGGTGTGATAGACACCGTGGTGGCTGTTTATCCCGATTTGTATGATTAAGATCCCCGCAAAGAGCGCGAATATTACCCCCAGGTGCCTTGTTAACAGGGGGTCAAATGTGGCTCTGTATTGGCAGGCCAGCATCCCTGTCATATAAATGGGAAGGAAAAATAGCGCATTACGCAGAATATCCAGGTTTGGAAAGGGTTCGCGATGAATAGCAAAAGAGAGTATGTAGAGTGGAATTAAAGTGAGGTATGAGACTGGGTTGCGTGAAATCCAGGCGAAAAGTGGAGCGCCAATAAAGAACAGAATGATCATGGGGATAAACCAGAGCGAATAGTTAACATGGGCGCCGCCAACCATGTAATACCAGAGTACCTGCATCGAGGAGTTCCATTCCGCTATTTGAGGGAAGGGCTGTGATGGATTGCTAAACCAGAATGTGTAAATAATGGCGGGTAGGGAGACAATTATGTATGGGGATATGACGTTATAGAACTTGTTTTTTATATATTCCCCCCAGTGAAACTTCTCCAGTTTATACTGGAAAAGATAGCCCGCAACAAATACAAACATAATTGTTCCGTTGGTCAGGATATCCTTTAAAGTGTTTAAGGTTTCGGTGTTATTATCCCAGTCAAATTGAAAAAAGAGTGCGTGTCCAAAAACAATAAAGATAATCGCAACACCGCGTAGACTATGAATATGGGAAAGCTGCATTGATCACGGCCTGTTGATTGTTCATAAAAGGCGTATATATGAATCGGCAGAAACGCTAATATCTATAGGGTAAACAGCTGACTTCGAGCCGCTTGTTTAAAATTTCGCGCAAGCTGAAAAGAGCGGCTGAGAAAGGTGGTCTGGCCTGTATCTACTTCTGGTCTCGATGCCACTCAAGGCGTATGGTGTAAACTAGGCTACATAGATTGCGGCACCCTTCAACGGGCTCATAGCGGTGGTCACATTAATCTCAGGTAAGGAAGGTTCAATGGAAAAAGCAGATATCGGCCTCATCGGTCTGGCAGTCATGGGTCAGAACCTTGTTTTAAATATGGCGGATCACGGTTTTAAAGTCTCCGTCTATAACCGCTCCGCCCAGAAAACCGGTGAATTCCTTGCCGGTGAAGCTAGAGAGAAATCAATTACTGCTACAGAAGGGATCAAGGCACTTTGTGATAGCCTCGCTGCTCCGCGGAAAGTGATGTTGATGGTAAAGGCGGGTAAGGTTGTCGATGATCTTATTGAGCAGCTTATACCGCACCTTGAGGAAGGGGATGTGATCATTGATGGCGGTAACTCTCTCTTTTCTGATACGGAGCGAAGAACGAAAAGTTGTGAAGCGCGAGGCATTCTGTTTCTGGGCGTGGGTGTTTCGGGTGGTGAGGAGGGGGCGCGCCTGGGGCCATCTATTATGCCGGGTGGGAATAAAAAAGCGTGGGAGCTGGTAAAAGATATTTTTCAGGCGATTGCGGCAAAGGTCGATGGGGATGTCTGCTGTCAGTGGGTCGGTGAAGGGGGTGCTGGCCACTATGTGAAGATGGTGCATAACGGTATTGAGTATGGTGATATGCAGTTGATCTGCGAAGCGTTTCATATTTTACGAGATACCCTTAAGCTGGATAGCGATGAGCTGGCCGATATTTTCAGTGAGTGGAATCGCGGTGACCTGAATTCGTATCTGATAGAGATCACGGCGGATATCCTGAAGGTTAAGGAAAATGGAGAGTGGCTGGGCAACAAGATTCTGGATACCGCCGGGCAGAAGGGAACAGGTAAGTGGACCGGCATCAATGCACTGGAGATGGGTGTGCCACTAACACTGATTGGTGAGGCTGTTTTTGCGCGATACCTCTCCTCTCTGAAAGAGGTGCGTGTTGAGGCGTCACAGCTCTTTTCACCACCGCAGCATTGTGCCGGCCTTGATAAGGCAGCCTTTATCAATGCAGTGCGCGATGCGCTGTTTGCCTCAAAGATTATCTCTTACGCTCAGGGTTTTATGTTGATGCGAGAGGCGGCTGACCAGTATGGCTGGAAGCTCTCTTATGGTGATATTGCGCTGATGTGGCGTGG
>DRLG01000239.1 GCA_011053135.1 Chromatiales bacterium | reverse complement strand
GGTCGTGCCATCAAATTCGATATCGAGATCGCCATCGATGGTGGCATCACTGGATATCAGGTTACCAGCCAGCGTGATCCGATCACCAGATGACTGGGCTCTCAGGTTTGTTGCGCTGTTAATTGTCAGGTTGCCATTAATATCCATTGTGCCACTGACGTCCAGGTTATTAGTCTTGTTAAAGGTGACATGGTTAAATTGCAGCGTACTGCTATTGATAAAGGTAGTGGAGTTGATTCCAGTTAAACCAAACTGAATGGTTACATTGTTGGTGGTGGTATCAACGCTACCTGCGGTATAGGTTAAGTTTGAGTTGATTGAAATATCATTAAGAAAAGTTAGTGAGCCACCACTTTTATTAATGGTGAGATTGGGTAGCGCGGCATTGGCCCCACTCCCATCAATGGTTTGAGTATTGCCGCCATCGATAGTAAAAGCGCTGTTCCCTGTTACCAGGGTGTCGCTAGTGGTGATGTTGCCTGCCAGTAAAATAGTACCGCCATCGATGTCGGTTGCGCTGGTTAACGTAAAGTTACCATCGATGTCGAGCGTCGGTGATGTGCCGGTAATGTCGATGCGGTTGGTACGATTAAAGATCACATGATTTAATGTGGGTGCCACATCAAAGGTAAAAGCGGCATTGCCCCCCCCGGTAAATGTGACGGTGCCGCCGTTGTGACTAAACGTGCCGCCACTGATGGTAAAGTCATCACCAACCGTCATGGTGCCACTTGTTGCGGTAAAGCTGCCACCATTAATAATAAGATCGGTTGTCTGGATTGCTGAATCACCGCCGGTGAATGTTCCCGAGGCCTGAACAAAGTTGGCAGCGCCAACAGTTATCGTAACCCCCGTGTTCTGGCTAATGATGCCTGTATAGCCCGCCTGAATGTCGATGCCATCGACGTTGGGGTCGGTGGTTATCGTGGCATTCTTTACGCTAGTGGCGTTGAAGGTGGCGATATCGGCCGCAGTTGGGCAGGTGTCCAGGCTCCAGTTGGCACAGGTGTTCCAGTTGGTATTGCCACCGCCGCCGTCCCAGGTGACGATTGCTGCATGCGCGGGGCTGGCGATAGCCGTGATAAACAGGAATATAAGAAGAAATATCCCATTTTTTAGACAGCATAACCCCTGAGCACTGAGGCGCTTGCCTAAGTGGTGGGGGAGAGTTGGCTGACCGAGTATCGATCTGGTTTCTTTTATATATCTGTGCAATCGCATGTTGTGGTCGGATGAACGCACGAGTTAACGAAAATATGAAAAGACCTGCTTTGCATCGCCTCCCTGCGAATAATCTTGAGGAATTTCCCTAACTATCGGCGGTTTAACAAAGTCTTTGAGTGAATTACTCAAGAAAAAGGTGTATTTTTTATAATTGTTTTTTTGGGGCTGAATAAAGTGGCTGAGAGGCGTTTTAATGTCTTTGATAGGGGATCTGTAAATCCCACCCCTTTAGGCGGCATCGTTGCTTTTACACCCTCTCCCCTTGAGGGGCGGGGTGAGGGGTGAGCATGCTCCGAGGTTGAAATTTGAACCCTCTCCCAGTCCTGGGAGAGGGGGCAATCGGCCGTACGGCCGATCAATCCGGCTTATAGCCGTAACCCGAAGCCACCGGCTTTAGCCGGTGGAGTATTCACATGGCGCTGGAACGGGAACAGGAGTGAAAATGAGCAACCGTTATTTGGTTAAACCAGCTCTATTATCATTGTGACGTATGCGGGGAATAGTGCTGAGTAGCGCAATTTAGGCTATCTCTTATGGTAGGCGTAGCTGGAAG
The DNA here is from genome assembly GCA_011053135.1 of Chromatiales bacterium. Classification (GTDB taxonomy): domain Bacteria; phylum Pseudomonadota; class Gammaproteobacteria; order SZUA-140; family SZUA-140; genus SZUA-76. The sequence continues at coordinate 5,146 of DRLG01000239.1, read as the reverse complement.
GCGAAGACATCATGGCGATGAGGGGGGGAGGGGTGCCATGATGCCCTGCCTGAAAGGTGATTGCTGCTTAAGGTAAATTCGATACTGCCTCCGCCAGTGCGGCATTAATCTCTTCTTTACGACCCGCATCTGCAATGGCGCGGCCGGGTCGCGGGGGAGCTGCTAGCGCTTTTTCAAACGCTTCTACCGCCTTTTGATATTCACCCTCTTCTAACATGAAGTCACCGTAGAAATAGTTGGGGTCGATGCCATCTGGATTAAGCGCCAGCGCTTTTTTGAGATAAGTGTCAGCCATCTCATCATCCCCAAAGCCGAGTGGCCACCCTGGTACCTGATAGTAGAGGCTACCGAGGGAGGTGTAGATGGACCCATTTAACGTATCGGGATCAATTTTCTCAGCCCTGTCCAGCAGTGCTTTGGCATCTTTCACCAGACTCAGGGCACCGAGGCCCCCTTTCTCGCCAGCGTATGTGCTGAGGATAATCGCCTCCCATACCAGCACTTCGGCGTTGTTTGGGTTTTTTAGCTCGACCGCTTTTGCTTCTTTAGCCAGTGACTCAAAGGCTTTTTCGCGCTGATCTTTATCTGTCTGGTATTTGGCAATGTCCCACTGCTGTTGCAGTGATTTCGCTGCCTCACCGATAGCAAAGCTACTCTGGGATAACAGCAGGGTGGCGATGGCAAATATAAGTGTCGATAGTTTCATGATATTTTCTCCTGGGGGTAATTGAGAGCGCCCGCTAAACATTTTTAGGGGCAAAGCGCGCCATGATCCGGTTCTGTTTGCGCAATGCGCTATCAACCAGCCCCGGCAGCAGAGCGTTGATGCGTACAAATAGCTTTTCAGGCCAGCCGTAATAGGCGTTGCTTCTGTCTTTAGTAATGCTTTCGATAATAAAGCGAGCCACATCTTCTGGCTCATCCATATTCATCTTGGTGGCTTCTGCCATGTGATAAACTGCATCGCTATTTGCCGGCGTTTTCACAGCGCGAGGCGCGATGTAACAGAGATCCACGCCGCTGCCGTCGAGCTCTCGCCGCAGTGATTCAGAGAAGCCACGTACGCCAAATTTGCTGCCTGAATAGGCTGAAAAATAGGCGAAGCCAATACTGCCGAAGGTGGAGCCGATGTTGACGATCTTGCCGCTACCCTGTTCCAGCATGCCGGGCAGTATCTCCCGGGCCATCTGGATCGGGGCGATCAGGTTGATCTGATAGATACGTTCGATCATTGCAGGGTCCTGATGGCTGAAGTCATGAAAATCGACCACTCCGGCGTTATTGATCAGCAGGTCGATACCGCCGAGCGCGTTGCGTATCTCGTTGATGGCACGACTACGGCCATCGGCGCTGGTGAGATCGGCACTGACTGCATGGACCTCAGGGCAACCAGCCGCTTTAAGCGCCGTCTGCTGCGTCTGCAGGGCCTCCTGGCGCAGGTCAACCAGCCCTAGCCGCGCGCCCTGTTGTGCAAGCCCAGATGCGATATGCTGGCCAAGTCCCCCGGATGCACCGGTAATCAATACTCTGCAGTTTTTCAGCTTCATGAGTTTGCTCCATTATCAGTTGGCAGGGCGCGGAAGATGTCGCCATAGAGGCGGTAGATCATTCTGGCGCAGTGGATAATCTGTTGTTGTGACTGTGGATCTTCAATTTTGTCCATCAATCCTTCATAAAACCCCATGTGCTCAATGTCGAGTGCGCCGTGAGAAGTGAGATAGCTAAAGGCTTTATCCGGCAGGTTCAGGTTTTTCTGGAGCGCACCGGCTGCCTGGGTGGCAAGTTCGATGGAGGTTCCTTCCAGTACCAGCACCATGCCAAAGAAGGCGACTGGATTGATACGCTCGATAGTGTGGTATGCATAGGCAACCATCATCTCGGTCGCTGGCCTGGGTTGACCCATGCGTACTGTTTCAGCATCTGCACCACAGGCGGTTATGTCGTTGAGAATCCACTCTTCATGGCCCTTCTCTTCATCGATATATTCAGTGATCGCATCGAGCATCCAGCGCGGCTGCTGTGGCAGGCGAGATCCACAGGCCATCAGTAGTGGAACCGTGTGCTTCACATGATGATAGGCTTCGGTAAGAAAGGCGACATAGGTGTCGAGGGAGATCTCACCGCGTGCGCCTGCCTGTAATTGTGGTACCTGAAGCAGCTCAGAGCGCTCTGTTTCCGTGGCATTCATCAAGTCATTAAAGAATGGCATGTTGCCTCCTTACGGTTGTTAGTCAGTCTGGTGTGACTACCTTGTTGTCGGTAGTGCTGGTTGATTCGTTCACCATAGTGGTGCCAGATAGCATCGTGACGCACTCGCCCGGTCGCAGTGAGTTGCTGGTTGGCGATGCTGAAAGGCTCATCTGCAAGAAGCCACGCGGATACCTGCGCATAATCGGGCAGTTGGTGATTAGCCGCTGCTATAGCAGCACCGATCTGTACATCGGTCTGCGAGGTACCTGCTTCAGGTGTGATAACGGCGATGTTAAAAGGCTGTGCTTCACCAAAGAGTGCCGCCTGGGCGATGGCCGGTTGTACCGTTAACTCTTTCTCGACCCACTCAGGTGCCACATTGCGACCAAAGCTGGTGATGAAGCAGCTTTTCTTTCGTCCTGTGAGATAGAGAAATCCATCGCTATCCAGATAACCAAGGTCACCGCTGGCATACCACCGGCCATCACGCACCTCATGATTGAGATAGCCACTGAAGAGGTTTCCTGCCAGTAGGATCTCACCATCGTGATTAAATCTTACCTGTGTGTGTGGCAGTAATTTACCGACGCTGCCGAGCCGGTGGCTGGCGGGTGTGTTGACGGCGATAACCGATGCACATTCCGAGAGACCGTACCCTTCAAAGACGGGAAGATTGATCGCCTCTGCCTGCTCTAACAGAGTGCGTGCCACTGGCGCGCCACCAACGGCAATAAAACGGAGCCGTTGAGGGAGTGGCATGGTCGTGCGCACCTCGGTGATTAATGCCTGTAACATCTGCGGTAGCAGGATAAGTGTGCTCGCATCAGCAGTGCGAATCGCATTAGCCATGAGTTTAGGGTCGAGTTTTGTTGCACCAGAGATGCCGGTCTTACTCAGGCTCGGTATAATGCAGCATCCACCGGCCAACAGTGTTGTATAAACACCACCTGTATTCTCTAGCAAGACAGCTAACGGCAACAGGCAGAGATGACGATCCCTGGCGTTGACCCCTATCGCCTGCTTTAAAGAGATCGATACATTATTCATCGCTTGCTGCGTCAGGCAGACCCCTTTGGGGGTGCCCGTCGTGCCGGAGGTGTAGGTGACCTTGGCGATGCCGTTTAATTCGGGCTTGCGCGTCGCGCTCTCAGTGAGTGTCGCTTGCCAGCAACTTTTACCCGCCACTTTCTGGATGGGGCGCGGCCTTGCTGCTGAAAACAGTTTCGAAATCAGTACACTCTGATCAGTAATGAGAGTGTCTACAGCGGCATCCGCTAACGTATGGTAGATCTGTTCCGGGGTGAAGAATGGTGGTAGTGGTATCAGTGTGGTATCTGCCATCTGGGCAGCGAGATCAAACACCACCCAGGCAGGGCTGTTGTCCATCAGTAGCGCCAGGCAACGGATCTGTTGGCGCTTAAAATGGTCGCTGAGTTTTATCGCCTCATTTTGCAGGGTACGATAACTGAGGTGTAGCTCATCACCCTCAATTGCAATCGAATCTGGGGTGCTTTGCGCAAATTGATTAATTGTATTGAGTATTGCATTCATGACTATTGGTTAAACTTCATCGCGCTTCTGATTGTACGAGGCGTGGCTGTGCGAGACCTCGTTAGGAAGCATCCATGCGGGCCAGCGACTTTCTAGCGTGCGAGGGGGTTGCCACAGACAGCCCAGGCGTCCTGCCTCTATCGCATCATCCCAGAGCTGGCTGGCAGTGGGGAAGAGGCGTTCACTCTCTAGCGCCTTGTGGACAGCAGCGAAGCCCTGTCTGACATCGCATGCGACAACCATGGGGTGCTGATCGTAATAACTGCCCCAGCTATATTGCGCCTCTTTCAGGCGTGATTTGTCAGCCTGGGCCAGGGGGGTAAGTTCAATGCCCAGTTTTACAAAACTGTTACGTACCTGTGGTGTCGCAGTAAAAACGGCCCACTCATAGCTGGCACCGCTAAGGTAGGCTGTCAAGGTGATGATCAGTGCGCGTGCGCCACCTCCATGTGAAGATGCAAGACTGCCGACTTCGATGACACGACTGCGATCAATTGGGCGGGCGCTTATTTCTGCCAGCCTGTTTTCGATGGGTTTGTCGAGATAGGCTTCGAGGAATAGTGGAGCCTCTTCTGCAGGCCGTAATCCCAGTGCTGCGAGCACTCTGCCATCCTGGCGCATACAGAGCAGGTGTGGAGGAAAGTGGTTAACCCTTGCACCATAGGCGCGCCGGAAAACAGTCCGGATAAAACGCTCTATCTCTTTGCGTGCACTCTCCTGTCTGCTAACAAGGGTGATCTCGACATCGTGCGCTCTTTCTGCACCACTGTTATTACGGTCATTGAGTGCGACTTTAGCAGTTGAAATTGTCATGCTGTTTATCTCCTTCCGGCACCCTGTGTGCCTAGCGTGGAGACAATGTAACAATAGAGGTGTGAAGCCCTTGTTAAACCAACGTTAAAATTTCGTTAAGATAGGAAAATAAGCAATTAGCGCTCTTCGAGGGGCGCTAATCGCGTGGGAATCTTCATATATTTGAGTGGTTGCGTTTAAAGTGTTTTTCACCTTGCCTGAGCACCGAGATAGATAACATTGCGATCAGCAGCCATCCACTTAGAAAACCGCCTCCACCGCCACCTGAGGTGGCACTAACTGTGTTACTACTGCTGTTTGTGTTTTGTGTGGAGCCCAGCGCTTGCGTAGTGGCGCTGGCTGAATTTGAATAGGCGGAGTTGCCGCTGCCGTTGTAAGAGAAAAGCCGGTAGTGATAGGTGGTTGACGCATTCAGGCCAGTATTCTGAAAGCTGGTGGTGTTTGTGCTAACACTTGTTAGATCGCTGAAACTACTCCCGCCATCCGTTGAATATTGAATGGTCTGCCCATCCTCATTGCTAGCATTATCAGTCCAGCTCAGGTTAATTTGAGTCGATGATGTTGCTGTAGCTGTTAGATTGCCAGGGGCGGG
>DRLG01000238.1 GCA_011053135.1 Chromatiales bacterium | reverse complement strand
CAGGTGAGAGTTTCAGGATAGCGTGCTTTTCATCATCAACTAACATTAAGAGCGTGTTGAGCTCTCCTTCGTAAGTGATGAGTAATAGATCTCCCCCAGCTATTGGCTGGATATCGATTTCAGTAATGGTAGCTGAAGAGGCCAAGGCGGGCTGTGAGAGCACGGCAAAGATCAGCAATAGCCATTTGCAGGCTCTGGATAAGCACCTTTTGGTTATAGCCATAATATCTCAATAATTACTGCATAAAATTAGCCAATAATTTTTTACTCTCTGCCTGGTTATGCTATCGACATAAAAAGAACAAGCTTTATATTTCTTTTTAATCAAAAAGATAGCGTTTATTTATGCGTTTTTTTGTGCCAGTTATGAATGAATTCTGATAGAATCGCCATTATGATTTATGTGAAATTCCAAGGAGTACGCGATGTCCGCATCCCCCCCATTCAAAGATCGTAGAGCCAATTCACACGGAATGATCGATGAGCTGGTTAATGTGCGAGCTCAGATGTTGTCATTGTACGGCGAACTGGCGGCTCAACATCCGTTTGAGGACGATGAATCTGTTACTGAGTTGCTGGAGCAGTTTTGCCAATCTTTGATCGATTACACAGCCGATTCGCATTTCCGCCTTTATCGTTTTATTGATGAGCGAAAAGAGCGCCGTCGTGCCGTGATTGAGATTGCTGATCAGGTCTACCCCAAAATTGTCTCGACGACACAGACAATTCTGGATTTCAACGATAAATACGATATCTCTGAGCATAGCGAGTTAATCGAAGCGCTGGAGGGGGATCTCTCAAAACTGGGAGAAAACCTGGCGGATCGGATTGAGCTTGAGGATGAGGTGATTAAGGTGATGCGCGCGAATTAGCTGCGTTTTTCCTTTGCAGGGTAAAGGCCCATTTTTGAATATGGCTGGGTGGTGTTAGTTATCCTCGTAACCTTCCAGCACGCTGTCCCATGACTTTCTTGTGTTAGAGTCATCGTTATATGATGACGGTGTAATCTCCTCATCAACGTCATCGAAGGGGCCAGACCAGTCGTCTGGCGCATCCAGTAATTCAGGAGAGAGCCCCTCCCAGAGGTCTAGTTCGAGCTCGCCGACAGTGCCATCAAAATATTGAATTTCGATGGTTTCATCGCTCTCATCAATTGCAACAACCTTGAATAACAGGCTGCTGCCTGATTGATACCAGTTGCCAATCTCTGGTTCATATTTAATTGCCATATCTTATAAGCCCTCGAACAACGCTCTGTTGAGTCGTGATGGTTTCCTTGTCGCTCAGGGTTACGTATCGGCTTTCCAGTGGTATCCTTTAGCGCTGAACGAATACGCTATTATCGAAAACATCCTTTTATAATTAATGAGATAGGGCACTCTCTGGTATTGTTTAGTGTGATAATATCGGCTTGACAATAGCTGTTATGCCGCTAGTACCCGTCACCGAGTCGTCGAATAGTATGAAATCCACAGCGTTGAAATTTGATCAGAATTGCCGCCGTTGCCCACGCCTGGTGGCTTTTGTTGATGAGGTACAGGCAAAGTACCCCGACTATTACGCCGCACCGGTACCCCCTTTTGGTGATGATGTTCCAGCGCTTCTAGTGGTGGGGTTAGCGCCAGGCATGCATGGGGCAACTGCGACAGGGCGTCCATTTACTGGTGATGGTTCTGGAGCGATGCTCTATGAGACGCTCTACAAATATGGTTTTAGCAGCGCACCGGAATCGCTGTCGAAGGATGATGGTTTGCAACTATTTAACTGCGCAATTACCAATGCGGTGAAGTGCCTTCCACCCGAAAATAAGCCAGTGGTGGCTGAGGTGAAAGCCTGTAGCTCTTATCTTCTCGGCGAGTTACTGGCGCTTAATAGCGGTAGTGTGGTGGTGGCACTTGGCGCTATTGCACATTCTGCTGTGCTGCGCGCAATGGGCGTCAAATTAGCTGCATATAAGTTTTCTCATGGTGGGGAGCATGAGCTGCCAGGAGGGGTGACGATGATCGACTCTTACCACTGTAGTCGCTACAACACGCAGACGAAACGTCTGACTGAATCGATGTTTCAGGCGATTTTTGCTCGTGCGAAAGAGAAGATCGTATCATAACCATTATGGCTACTAACCGATCTGCGGATTCTGTTCCCGCCGAATTTGATAAAAAGCGCTTTCTTCAGACGCTCCCGGAAGAGCCGGGTGTATATCGCATGTTTAACGCGCGAGGCGAGATTATATATGTGGGCAAGGCGCGCAACCTTAAGCAGCGCGTTTCAAGCTATTTTACGCGCGCAGATGGTTCACCAAAAACGCGAGCGCTAGTATCACATATCGACCATATCACGGTGACCACAACCCACACCGAGACAGAGGCCCTGATCCTGGAGAACAATTTAATCAAGCAGCATAAGCCGCGCTACAATGTGTTGCTGCGCGATGATAAAAGTTACCCCTATATTTTTCTTTCCACGCCGCAGGCCTATCCGCGTCTTAGCCTGCAGCGAGGTGCGCGGAAACAGAAAGGGCGCTACTTTGGTCCGTATCCCAATGCAGGTGCGGTGCGTGAGACCTTAAATTTACTGCAAAAACTATTTCAGATCCGTCAATGTGAAGATAGTTTCTTTAGCAATCGTTCGCGCCCTTGTCTGCAATATCAAATTAAACGCTGTAGCGCCCCCTGTACCGGGGAGATTTCTGTTTCTGATTATGGCGATGATGTGCGTCTTGCAGCCATGTTTCTCGATGGCAAAAATCACCATGTGATAGATGAGCTAGTTGAAAAGATGGGAAAGGCGGCTGAGCAGATGGCCTATGAGATGGCCGCAAAATATCGTGACCAGATTGCTGCACTACGGGTGATTCAGGCGAAGCAGTATGTCAGCAGTGATAAAGGGAACATTGATGTGGTGAGTGCCGTGACTCAGAACGGCATCGGTTGCGTTGAGGTTTTTTATATTCGTGATGGCCACAACCTTGGTAACAAAAGCTTCTTTCCAGATCATACGAGCAATGCTTCGGCTGAAGAGATACTCGCAGCATTTCTACCGCAGTTCTATCTTGGTAAAGCGGGTGAAAATGAGATTCCTTCACAGGTGGTCATTAATCACGAGCTGGAGGATGCTGCAGTGTTGCGGGATGCTTTGAGTAAACTGGCGGGGCGGCAGGTGACGGTGAGTAGCCGTGTCCGTGCAGAACGTAGTCGCTGGCTCTCGATGGCGACAGCCAATGCTGAGCAGAACCTGGCGCGCTATATCAACACAAAAAGTAACATCATGCAGCGCCTCATCGCATTGCAGGAGGCGCTGCAGCTGGATGCTCTACCGCAGCGGATGGAATGTTTTGATATCAGCCACACCTCTGGCAAACAGACTGTTGCTTCCTGCGTGGTCTTTAATAGTGAAGGTGCGCTGAAGTCAGATTATCGTCGCTTTAATATTGAAGGCATTACAGCAGGAGATGATTATGCGGCGATGAATCAGGCGTTGATGCGCCGCTATACACGTTTGAAAGAGGGGGAGGGGAAACTACCAGATATCCTTTTTATAGATGGTGGCAAAGGGCAGGTTCGTGAAGCGGAAAAGGTGCTGGAAACATTACAGGTTCACGGGATCAATTTAATTGGCATTGCAAAAGGACGAGCACGCAAGGCGGGCGAGGAGACGCTCTATTTTGCGGATAGCGGTAGAGAGATAAATTTACCCCCCGATTCTGCAGCACTTCACCTGATACAGCAGATTCGCGATGAGGCGCACCGTTTCGCAATCACTGCTCATCGTGCCAGGCGAGCGAAGGCACAGAAGAGCTCAGCCCTTGAAGGGATTCGTGGGGTTGGCGCTAAACGACGGCGCCAGCTACTGCAGCAGTTTGGCGGATTGCAGGGGATTGCACGCGCCGGTGTTGAGGATCTTGCTAGTGTTAAAGGGATTAGTGATGAACTCGCACAGCGTATTTATGATATCTTCCATGCTGGGAATTGATGTGATCCCCTCTCTATTAAATCAACCAGCATGCGGAGCAGTCAGGTAGTGATGACAACGGCAACCAACCTCACCCTTCTCAGGATCGCCTTGATTCCGGTGTTTGTGGTATTTTTCTACCTGCCGGTTGGCTGGTCCAATATTGCCGTTACCGCTATCTTTAGCATTGCAGCAATCACTGATTGGCTCGACGGCTACCTCGCCCGTAAGATGAACCAGACCTCCGCTTTTGGTGCCTTTCTGGACCCGGTGGCAGACAAGTTAATGGTTGCCGCAGCGTTGGTGCTGCTGGTCGAGGCCAGTGCCACGGCGTGGATGGCGATACCGGCGGTGATCATTATTGGGCGTGAGATCGCAGTCTCAGCACTGAGGGAGTGGATGGCGGAGATAGGGCAGGGCAACCTGGTTGCGGTTAATATGCTCGGCAAAATCAAAACCACGGCACAGATCACCGCGATCATTCTATTGCTATATCGTGAACCTCTATTTGGTATTATTCCGACGGAAGCGCTGGGGTACATCGCCCTTTATATAGCAGCAGTACTGACGTTGTGGTCAATGTGGGAATATATGCGTAAGGCGTGGCCTTCACTGCGTGACGCTTAACTGCTGGAACGGGTTGAATATTATTGGTCAAAGGCTTGACACAGACGTGTAGATCCATACAATACGTGTCTTGTTTGAAGGGCGGGAATAGCTCAGTTGGTAGAGCACAACCTTGCCAAGGTTGGGGTCGCGAGTTCGAATCTCGTTTCCCGCTCCAATTATATTATTGCGGTATTTTTTCTCTAAAATCCCCTTTTTTGTGATCTGGTTAAGGTGTGATTTAGCCCCATCCCGGCTGGGTGGCAGAGTGGTTATGCAGCGGCCTGCAAAGCCGTGGACGGCGGTTCGATTCCGCCCTCAGCCTCCATTAACAAATTTCACTGCTTTTCTTAGCTCGCCTGACTAAATGATTCCGCCGTTAATCGAGATCACCTGACCGGTGATATAGGCCGATTCGTCAGAACAGAGAAAGCTAACCAGATGAGCAACCTCTTCAGGTTCTCCCGCCCGTTTCATGGGTACCATCTGTTTGATGGTGCTGTCGTCAAAGCTATCGCCGATGTCGGGTGTCGCAATAATACCGGGTGCAACAGCGTTAGCTGTAATACCGCGGCTGGCGACTTCCAGAGCCAGTGACTTTGTGGCTGAGTTAATCGCCCCTTTTGCTGCAGAATAATTAACCTGCCCGCGATTACCAGTGATTGCAGAAAGGGATGAGATGTTAACGATTCGCCCCCAGCGTGTACGGATCATCGGCATCATCAGCGGCTGGGTCACATTAAAGAAACCATTAAGTGAAACGTTGATCACATCTTGCCACTGGCGCTGGCTCATCCCTGGGAATATCGCATCATCATGAATGCCGGCATTGTTGACAAGGATCTGAACAGCTCCCGCTTCAAGAATATTATCCAGCGCAGCTAAAGTGAGCTCTGTATCGGTGATATCAAAGGCTAAAGCGGATGATTGACCGCCACTGGCATTGATCTCATCACTCAGGGCCTGTGCTTTTTTTAGCCCGGTGTTGGCATGAATATAAACATAGCAGCCATCGGCCGCTAACTGTCTGGCGATGGCTGAACCGATACCGCCACTTCCCCCGGTTACTAACGCACGCTTCATAATGAATCCTCTGATGAGCTTTTGAATATTGCTTTATTAGCAGTCAATGTGTGAGCGCTATCTTAGACGTAAGTGCCGATGATGCCAAATAGTTGCATGGCAAAATGGTGAGGTGAAGAGTAGAATAAACTTACACAATTAGCGGAATTGTTATAAACTTTATATTAAGGAGTCTCTGATTAATTGCCCTGGCTCTCATTGCGAGCAAAGCGTGACGGAGTGGAACTCCAAATTCTTCAGGGGGGCAATCTCGATACTAGGATGAACCGTTGAGTTAAGTGATTACTTCGTCGCTTTACTCCTCATAATGACAATAAATCAGAGGTTCCTTAGAATTAGTAGCGCTAAATTTATTGCTATATGCTCGTTATGCCGGCATCTTTTCCAAAGCTGATCATTACTGTACTGTTTTAGAGTGCCAGAGTGGAATATTTTGATGATGACGGTATTGAGATAGCAAGCACCATTTTTGGAATCTACATTTATGCAAAATGAGGAGAATCACTCCCTTCCCGGAAAGAATAAGACAGATGTTCTTGTGATTGGAGGAGGGCCGGCAGGCTCAACTGTCGCCACATTGTTAGCTGAAAAGGGGCATTGTGTAACATTACTGGAAAAGGCGCGACACCCTCGGTTTCATATTGGTGAATCGCTGTTGCCTGCTAATTTACCGCTGCTGGAAAAACTGGGTGTTAAAGATGAAATTGATGAGATCGGCATCAAAAAATGGGGGGCTGAATTTGTCTCTCCGTGGCATGAAAATACCCAGGAGTTTGATTTTGGCGAAGCCTGGGACAAATCCATGCCATTTGCTTATGAAGTCAGACGTTCTGAATTTGATGAAATACTAATTCGTAATGCCGCGCGCAAAGGCGCATCTGTTATTGAGGGGTGTCGCGTCTCGAATGTTGAATTCCTGCCAGATGACAGTGGCGCTATTATTCAGGCTGAGCATGATGATGGTAAAACAGAAGCGTGGCAGACGCGCTTTGTTGTGGACGCCTCCGGGCGTAATACCTTTCTGGGAAACCGCTTTAAAACAAAAGCGCGTAATCCTAAACATAATAGCGCTGCGATTTATGCACACCTTTCTGGTGTTGTCCGAAAGCCAGGAAAGAAAGAAGGTAACATCTCTCTTTTCTGGTTTGATCACGGCTGGTTCTGGCTTATTCCGCTTAAAGGGGATGTGACCAGTATTGGGGCAACGGTATGGCCCTATTATATGAAAACGAGGGGCAGTCGTAGCGTAGAGCAGTTTTTCTTCGATACAATTTCACTATGTCCTGAACTGGAAGCACGCCTTAAATCGGCTGAGCTGGTTTCAGACGTTGAGGCAACCGGTAATTTTTCCTATAGCTGTGGCAAAAGTTTTGGCCCTAATTATATTCTGTTGGGGGATGCATACGCCTTTATTGATCCTGTATTTTCGTCAGGGGTTCTGATCGCGATGAATAATGGGTTTGCTGGTGCTGAGGTCGTTGATGTTTATTTATGCTCGCCCGAGAAGTCGGCGGCCGCATTTGCCAGGTTTGATAAGCAGATGAAGCATGGCCCCAGGGAGTTTTCCTGGTTTATCTACCGGGTAACTAATCCGACCATGCGGGATATCTTCATGAAACCTAACGATGGAAAGATGAAGGATGCGCTGCTCTCTCTTTTGGCGGGTGACATCTACGGAAAAACCCCGATCTGGGGCGGCATTTTTGCGTTGAAGGGGCTCTATTATTTTCTATCGGTGGTCAATATTAAGCGGACAATAACCGCCTGGCATCGCAGAAAATCGAATGTATTAGTGGTTGATGATCAGGATTCCGCGTCAAAAAAATGAGCCAGTCAATTCCCTTATCCTTGACCCATCTACCCTGTTCTAGCAGTGACCATCTATTGCCAGAATACAGT
>DRLG01000237.1 GCA_011053135.1 Chromatiales bacterium | reverse complement strand
TGTCGGCTTCTAATGAACCATCCATCATAACCGATGAAAAACCAGACTGGATAGAGCGCAGGCAGACTGCTGGCTCAGAGCCGTGATCCTGATGCATGACCACCGGGATGTGTGGGTACTGCTCAACAGCAGCAGAAATTAGATGACGCAGGAATGGCTCACCTGCATAAGCGCGAGCGCCCGCAGAACCCTGCATGATAACGGGCGAGTCCACCGCATCAGCTGCCTGCATGATTGCGTGAACCTGCTCCATATTATTGACATTGAATGCAGGCATACCGTAACCATTTTCTGCTGCATGATCCAGTAACTGGCGTAGTGAAATCAAAGCCATCTCTGTTTCTCCTGTTTATTTAAGGTTATTTGAGTTTTAGAATTTTTAACACGTTATAGCGGGGAGATCTAAAATGATCAACCCCCGATACGAACAATCTTCATTGAATTAGTACCGCCATCAATACCGACCTTGTCACCTTTAGTGATAATAATCAGATCACCAGTCTTTACCACGCCACGCTCCAGCAACACTTTCTGTGCATGTGCGCTAAGCTGATACTGCTTAACCTCATCAATATTGATACTCATCGGATAGACACCACGATACATCGTCATGCGTCTTTTAGTTTTATTACTACGTGTCAGCGCATAAATTGGCAGGCCGGAGCTAATGCGCGACATCCATAATGGCGTAGAGCCCGACTCTGTCAATGCAGCAATACCGTCCACATCGAGGTGATTGGCGGTATACATTGTCGCCATCGCAATGGCCTCGTCTGTGCGCTCAAAGGTGAGGTCAACGCGATGATCAGAGACGCGTGTGGTACGCTGTTTCTCTGCTTCTTCGCAAATACGCCCCATCGCTTCTACGACCTTTGCAGGATATTTCCCCGCCGCCGTTTCACCAGACAACATCACCGCATCCGTACCATCAAGCACCGCATTCGCAACATCGAACACTTCGGCACGTGTTGGAATTGGGTTTTCAATCATCGATTCCATCATCTGTGTTGCAGTGATCACGACCCGGTCCATCGCACGAGCCCGTTTGATGAGATCTTTCTGGATCGCAGGCAACTCTGCATCACCCACTTCAACGCCGAGATCACCGCGGGCAACCATGATCACTTCAGATGCTTCGATGATTTCATCGATCACTTCCAGCGCCTCAGCGCGCTCTATCTTGGAAACGATTGCCGCTGAACCGCCCGCCTCGTTAAGGAGACGCCGACACTCATTAACATCCGCCGCCGTGCGCGGAAATGAGACCGCAACAAAATCCGCATCGATTTTCGCCGCTGACACGATGTCAATTTTATCTTTTTCCGTTAAAGCTGGCGCAGAAAGACCACCACCTTGCAGGTTTATCCCTTTGTTATTAGACAATGGGCCGGTATGCATCACTTTGGTATGAACTTCGGCACCTTTTACTGCAGTCACCTCGAGCACCATTCTGCCGTCATCAAGCAGCAAGGTATTTCCCGGAGAGACATCGTTCGGCAACTGTTTATAGGTCAGCCCCACTCGCTCATTTGTACCTTCCTCATCACCGAGCGCCGCATCAAGAATGAAGGTATCACCTTCAACCAGATTGACTTTCCCTTCCTTAAATTTACAGGTACGGATCTTCGGCCCCTGCAGGTCAACCAGCACGCCAATCGCTCTGCCGTGCTTTTCTGCCAGGGTTCTAATATTGTCTGCACGAAACTTTTGTTCTTCAAAAGATCCGTGAGAAAAATTCAGACGCACAACATCAACACCAGCCACGACCAGTGATTCCAAAACTTTAAGGTCGTCAGTTGCCGGCCCTAGAGTTGCGACAATTTTAGTTCTGCGCAACTTATCTTCTCCTAGATATCGATTTAAAAACAGGGGCCACCTGGCCCCTATATATTTTCAACAATTACTTAGCACGCTCTTCCAGGATCTCAACGGCAGGCAGTTTCTTGCCTTCCAGGAATTCGAGAAACGCGCCACCACCGGTTGAAATATACGACACCTTGTCGGCAATCCCATATTTCGAAACAGCAGCCAGTGTATCGCCACCGCCTGCAATTGAAAATGCAGGGCTCTCAGCAATTGCATTTGCAATCGCTTTAGTTCCTTCGCCAAACTGATCAAACTCAAATACACCAACAGGGCCATTCCAGACGATAGTACCTGCGTTCTTCAAAATTTCGGCCAGCTCTTTTGCGCTTTCAGGGCCAATATCAAAGATCATGTCATCATCAGCAACATCTGATGCTTTTTTCAGTTCTGCAGCCGCACTTTCAGAAAACTCTTTCGCACATACAACATCAGCAGGAACCGGGATATCACCGCCACGCCCCTGTGCATCGGCCGTCAGTTTTTTTGCCGTCTCAACCAGGTCCGCTTCATACAGAGATTTGCCAACATTGTATCCTGCGGCAGCAATAAAAGTGTTTGCGATCCCGCCACCGACGATCAGTTGATCGACAATTTTAGAAAGTGATTCCAGCACGGTCAGCTTGGTTGAAACCTTTGAGCCTCCGACAATTGCAACCATTGGTCGCGCTGGATTATCCAGCGCTTTACCCAGCGCTTCCAGCTCACCAGCCAGCAGTGGTCCAGCACAAGCTGTCGGTGCGAATTTAGAGACCCCATGCGTTGATGCCTGTGCACGATGCGCGGTACCAAACGCATCCATTACAAACACGTCACATAGTGCTGCGTACTGTTTAGCAAGCGCATCATCATTTTTCTTTTCGCCCGCATTAAAACGTACATTTTCCAGAATCGCCACTTCGCCATCAGCCAGCTCGACACCGTCCAGGTACGCTTTAACCAGCTTAACATCGCGCCCCAGTAGCTCGCCCATGTAAGCAGCGACTGGTGCCAGTGAATACTCATCGGAGTACTCGCCTTCGGTAGGCCGCCCAAGATGCGACATAATCATCACCTTCGCGCCACCCTCCAGCGCCTTCTGAATGGTCGGTAATGAGGCGCGAATGCGGGTGTCATCCGAAACCGTGCCCTCTTTCAGCGGCACATTCAGATCCTGGCGAATTAACACTCGCTTACCTGCCAGATCGAGGTCGGTCATTTTGATTACTGACATTGATATCTCCTAAGGTTTCAAAAAATTTGGTGAGAGCTGGTCTCTCAGCAAATCTCTAAAAAGCAGGGGAAAGGGTAAAAACATATGTTGTAGGAGTAAAAGGAGGGAGACGGGCATCGCCCGCCTCCTCAACTCCTTTTCTCTGTGCCTTTACCCTTACTTAGCTACGTGACGCACAAAACGCATCATGTTGCAGGTATAGCCATACTCATTGTCATACCATGAAACCACTTTCACGAAAGTACCATCGAGTGCGATACCCGCACCTGAATCGAAAATAGAAGAGAAACCACAACCACGAAAATCGGTAGAGACCACTTTTTCATCGGTGTAACCGAGGGTCTGACCCATTTCATCAGATTCTGAAGCCGCTTTCATCGCAGCACAGATATCATCGTAAGAGGTCTCTTTATCCAGCTCGACCGTCAGGTCAACAACAGAAACATCAGAGGTTGGGATACGGAAAGCCATGCCGGTCAGTTTGCCATTCAGTTCTGGCAGCACTACACCGACCGCTTTCGCAGCACCGGTAGAAGAGGGAATGATATTTTCCAGAATACCGCGGCCACCGCGCCAGTCCTTCATAGACGGACCATCAACAGTTTTCTGAGTAGCGGTTGCGGCATGAACGGTGGTCATAAGACCACGCTTGATGCCAAAGTTGTCATTCAGTACTTTAGCAACCGGCGCCAGGCAGTTAGTGGTACAGGAAGCAGCAGAGCTGATCGCCTGGCCTGCGTAGTCGTTGTGATTAACACCAAATACGAACATTGGGGTGCCATCTTTAGAAGGTGCAGATTGAACAACCTTCTTCGCGCCCGCATCGATGTGCGCCTGACAACTCTCTTCTGTCAGGAAGAAACCGGTACATTCCAGTACGATATCCACATCGATATCGCCCCATTTCAGATCAGCGGGATTACGCTCGGCAGTCAGACGTATCTTCTTGCCATTAACAATCAGCGCGCCATTATCAACGGCGACTTCACCATCGAAACGGCCATGTACAGAATCGTGCTTCAGCATGTACGCCAGGTAGTCTGCATCCAGCAGATCGTTGATGCCAACGATCTCCATATCATCAAACTCCTGTGCAACTGCACGAAAAGCCATACGACCGATACGGCCAAAACCGTTAATACCGATTTTAATTGTCATTCATCATTCTCCTAAAAGTGTAAAACGAAAGCTGTGGGTCGCAGCCCCGACCATAGGCCGGCCGAGACTGCGACCTGATAATTAAGTTATTTACCCAGCACTGCGTTTGCAGTCGCCACCACGTTCTCTACCGTGAAACCGAACTCTTTAAAGAGGTCGCCGGCAGGGGCAGATTCACCAAAAGATTTCATGCAGACAGTTGCGCCATCAAGGCCCACGTATTTGTACCACGACTGATCCACGCCCGCTTCGATCGCAACGCGTTTCACGCCAGGTATCAGCACTGAATCTCTGTAGGCCTGGTCCTGTGCATCAAACGCGCAGGTCGATGGCATCGAGACAACGCGTACATTGGCATCCATCGCCTCAGCGGCCTCAACTGCCAGCCCTACCTCTGAACCGGTGGCGATGAAGATCACATCGGGTGCACCTTCACAATCTTTCAGTACATAGCCACCCTTCTCAATGTTGGCGACCTGATCCGCAGTACGCGCCATCGGTGTCAGGGCTTGACGAGAGAAGACCAGCGCAGTCGGTGCATCGCCACGCAGCATCGCAACTTTCCACGAAACGGCTGACTCGACCGCATCACAAGCGCGCCATGTCTGGAAACCCGGAATCACACGCATGGTTGCCAGCTGCTCAACCGGCTGATGGGTTGGGCCATCCTCACCCAGACCAACGGAATCGTGGGTGTAGACATAGATGGTGCCGATCTTCATCAGCGCGGACATACGCAGTGCATTGCGCATAAACTCCATGAACATAAAGAAGGTAGCGCCATAAACCTTGAAACCACCATGCAGTACCATACCGTTCATCATGTGCGCCATACCGAACTCACGCACACCCCATGAAATATAGTTACCATTAGCATTATCTGGCGTTACTTTGACGGTGCCAGACCAGTTGGTCAGGTTAGAACCGGTCAGATCAGCAGAGCCGCCGAACATCTCTGGCAGCAGTGGCCCCATCGCTTCAATCGCATTCTGAGACGCTTTACGTGACGCGATGTTGGGCATCTCCTCTTGCGTCCTGGCGATGAATTTATCCATTTCAACGGTAAAGTTTGCTGGCAGCTCACCAGACATACGACGAATAAACTCAGCTGCTTCCGCCGGGAAAGCCGCCTGGTAAGCCTCAAATTTAGCGTCCCATGAAGCTTCATCAGTGGCGCCCTGCTCTTTATGGTCCCAGCCGGCATAGATCTCTGCAGGGATTTCAAAAGGCGCTGCCGTCCAGCCCAGCTCCTTACGTGTTGCAGCGATCTCCTCTTCTCCCAGTGGTGCGCCGTGGCAGTCATGCGTACCCTTAAGGTTTGGCGAACCAAAACCGATGATGGTACGTGTACAGATCAATGTCGGCTTATCAGTGACCGATTTTGCTTCTGCAATAGCAGCACTGATAGCGTCGGCGTCATGACCATCCACATCTGGAATCACATGCCAGTCGTAAGAGTTGAAGCGTCCCGGTACATCTTTTTCCATCCAGTCACTGATATGGCCGTCGATAGAGATGTCATTGTCATCCCAGAATGCGATCAATTTACCCAGCCCCAGAGTACCCGCCATCGCACAAGCTTCGTGAGAGAGCCCCTCCATCAAGCAGCCATCACCCATAAATACATAGGTGTGATGATCAACGATGTCGTGACCTGGCTTGTTAAACTGTGCCGCCAGGGTGCGCTCAGCAATCGCCATACCAACGGCATTGGTGATGCCCTGACCAAGGGGGCCAGTAGTCGTTTCGATACCGTCGGCATAACCGTACTCAGGGTGACCTGCTGTCTTGGCATGTAGCTGACGGAAGTTCTTGATATCTTCCATGCTCAGGTCAAAACCTGTCAGATGAAGTAGCGAGTAGATCAACATAGAGCCGTGGCCGTTTGAAAGCACAAAACGATCACGATCAGCCCATTTGGCGTTGGATGGATTGTATTTCATGTGGTCGTTCCACAGAACTTCAGCGATATCCGCCATCCCCATTGGTGCTCCGGGGTGGCCAGATTTGGCTTTTTGTACTGCGTCCATGCTCAGAGCACGTATCGCATTTGCTAGATCTCTACGAGATGGCATTGCTTTCTCCTGTCTATATCAAAAATAAAATCTGTAACAGCACCGACGCCCGCGCTATCGATGCCCTGTCAATTCTTTGCTAACCGCTCGCGACTTTCAGCACAAACAGTGTCACCAGCAGCTGAGTCAACACAAGTGACTCAGCGCCACTTTTCGCCTCATTGAGGGCTGATTCAGCTGCATCATGCCGATAATCGGCAGCCATTTCCGCAACCAGGCGCTTCTCAAAACTGGCCGCGGCCTGACGGCTAATCGCCGCATCAATCACCACTCGGTCCACCGGCAAGCCCATATCTCGCGCCAACTCCAGCCGCATGGCGGTCGGCTCGCCCGCTGCCGAGATTAACGCCTCCAGCTCGAGGTACGGTAATGTCGGACGCAGTATCAGGCCCGCACCCTTTTTCCCGTTTACGCCACCCGCTGGCAGTGGTTCAACCACCAGGTCGGCCCATTTCCGCTGCGACTCCACATAGGCCATTGCGTCGCTCGCCAACGCCCCTTGCCACTCCGTAACAGGCTCATCAGAACTACAAAAAACCCTTATATCCAGGTTGTTACGCAACCCCTGCGTAAAAAAACCGAGTTCACCATCAACAATCACAAACGGGCGCGGTTCAACATAGGCCGCGGGCTCAAAGGCATCGCGCTGTCGATTGTAGGTGGGGCGTAACACCGCCTCGCCACGTTTTAACAACCCTAAATGTTGCTCCACGATATCCAGCCAGAGCCCCATCGGGTGCGCTGCCGTAACCGCCTCTTTAACCCCATCCGCGCGGTTAAATCTCCGATAATCGCCAATCGATAGCCGGGCTACGCGCTGCGCGCCGCCCAGCAACTGGGTAACGCCTGCCGCCAGCGCCTCTCTTTCAGCCACTGGCTTACCCACAATACCTAACACTACCGGAGGGTGACGCATCCCAGTCCTTAAAATTTATGGTTCTAGTTTCTTAACTCTCTGCGGATCGTCCCAGAACAGATGAAACGACTCTCCCCGTGAGAAGCAAAGTCAAATATCAACCGGCTCAATCACTTAATTCCAACGGATACAGCCTGCAATAAGAACCCGCTATTTTCGCCTACCCGCGCCTGTTCGGCAATAGCCAATCACTTAAGAAAGAAAAATATCAGAAATAACAACAAGATAAAACTAAACAGGGGTGACTCGCATACCCTCTTTTGTGATTTATCCCCCTTTAGCGGCATAATTTACTCGTTAACAGGATGTTGCCATTCTGTTTAGGGAAGGCGATTCGGCGCTAAAACCCACCTCAAAACAGCCATTTTCTTTAGCAAGCTACGTTTTCCGACCGGCTTTACCTTGCCCGCCAACAGCCGCGCAAATTTCGACAACCGGCCAGCAGCCACTATTATTCAGCAGAAATCCACTTGATTGAACACCCCATGCTCGGAATCTGCTCACGCGGCCCTACCCCACTCTCGGCCACCTGCGTCATCGCTTCGAACAGCTCACGTCTCGCATCCTGCGGCGCGGCCTCTTTGCGACTTGCATCGAGCCTGCCGCGATACTGCAACTCCAGGCGACTATTATAGCCGAAGAAATCGGGGGTACAGATCGCCCCATAAGCCCTCGCCACCGCCTGGCTCTCATCTAATAGGTAGGGAAAAGGGAAATCGAACTCCACTGCTACCCGCTGCATATTTTCAAAAGAGTCTTCGGGGTAGTCCGTTGGATCATTCGACATAATCGCCACAAAGTTGATCCCCTTCGGCTGTAGCGCTCGCGCTTCGCGCACAATTCGTTCGCGAATGGCGATCACATAGGGGCAGTGATTGCAGATAAACACCACCAGCAGACCATTCTTGCCGCGGCAATCGGCCAGCGTCCAGCGCTTGCCATCGACACCGGGAAGATCAAAATCGATCGCCGGCTTACCAAAATCACATAACGGTGTCTCAAGGCTGACCATAACTTGTATCCTTAAAATTGTAAGCTTGCAGAGAAAAAAACAGATATTGCGAGCCATTATACGTCGCTTGCCGGCAGCCAAACACCCCCGCCCGAAACGGAATATGGCATGGCCCGTTAATGACATTCCCTTTTCGAGCCGCTACAATCGCCAAACTTTCGATCTTAATCAACCCAAATAATTCTCGCACGAACAGGAAAACAGCGCGGGTAGACGAAAGCCTGCATCATATCTTCCATATTTCAAAGAGGGCGGCATGACAACATCACATCTCTTCACTTCTGAATCTGTTTCTGAAGGTCATCCGGATAAGGTTGCCGATCAGATCTCCGACGCGGTACTCGACGCAATTTTTGAGCAGGATCCACTCGCACGCGTCGCCTGCGAAACGCTGGTCAACACCGGCATGGTGATACTCTCCGGCGAGATCACCACTTCCGCCTGGGTCGATATGCAGGATGTCGTACGTAAAACGGTTAAAGAGATCGGCTATAACAGCTCTGAAATGGGGTTTGACTGGGAGTCGTGCGCCGTCATCACCTCCATCGACAAACAGTCTGCCGATATCGCGCAGGGTGTTGATGAGTTTGACGACCACGAACAGGGCGCGGGCGACCAGGGTTTGATGTTCGGCTACGCCAGCAACGAGACCGATGTGCTAATGCCAGCACCCGTCCACTACGCGCACAAGCTGGTCAAACGCCAGGCAGAAGTGCGCAAGAACGGCACATTGCCGTGGCTACGCCCAGACGCGAAGAGTCAGGTCACCTTCCGCTATGAAGATCATAAGCCCGTAGGCATCGAAGCGGTGGTGCTCTCAACTCAGCACAACCCCGATATCACCACCGAGGCGCTGCGCGAAGCGGTAATGGATGAGATCATCAAACCGATACTGCCGTCCGAGTGGCTCAATAGCGAGACCCAGTACCATATAAACCCAACCGGCCGTTTTGTCGTCGGTGGCCCGGTCGGTGACTGCGGGCTGACCGGTCGCAAGATCATCGTCGATACCTATGGGGGGATGGCGCGTCATGGTGGTGGCGCATTCTCTGGCAAAGACCCGTCAAAGGTTGATCGCTCTGCCGCTTATGCTGGTCGTTATGTGGCTAAAAATATCGTTGCCGCGGGGCTGGCAGATCGCTGTGAGATTCAGGTCTCGTATGCGATCGGTGTTGCGGAACCCACCTCTATCTCTGTTGAAACCTTCGGTACCGGAAAAATCTCAAACGACAGGATCGTGGAGCTGGTTCGTGAACATTTCGACCTGCGTCCCAAAGGGCTGATCGCGATGCTGAACCTGCTACGTCCTATCTACCGTGCAACCGCCGCCTATGGCCATTTTGGCCGAGAAGAGCCGAACTTCACCTGGGAAAAAACGGACAAGGCCGAAGCACTGCGCGCTGCTGCTGGTATATAAAGACGCAGATCGTTAAGCAGGTCACACAGGTTGGGGTTTTATTCATACCCCAACCTGGATTAAACTTCACAGCCGGATCTACCGATAGAGATCTGCTCTAGGGCAGAAAGAATTCAACCAGACTTAAAGCTTTTCCCTCATTCCGAGGAGCGCTGCGACAGGTACCCAAGAAAGACGGGAAACACCTGCCAGGCTCGGAAAGAGATTTCAATAATAACGGCGCTCGGTTAAATTTGGAGGACAACGAATGTCTCAATTTACCGATTATAAAATCGCCGACATCACCCTGGCCGACTGGGGCCGCAAAGAGATGAACATCGCCGAGACCGAAATGCCCGGTCTGATGTCACTGCGTGAGAAATATGGCGACTCAAAGCCACTCAAAGGGGCGCGCATTATGGGCAGCCTGCACATGACCATCCAGACCGCTGTACTCATTGAAACCCTGACTGCGCTGGGTGCCGAAGTGCGCTGGGTATCATGCAACATCTTCTCAACTCAGGATCACGCAGCTGCCGCGATTGCAGCATCGGGCGTGCCCGTCTTCGCATGGAAGGGCGAAACCCTGGAAGAGTACTGGTGGTGTACCGAACAGGCATTCAAATGGCCCAACGGCGAAACTGCCAACATGATCCTTGATGACGGTGGCGATGCAACACTGCTGGTCCATAAAGGCGTTGAGTACGAGAAAGCGGGCGCCGTTCCCGGCCCTGAGACCACCGACAATGAAGAGATGAAATGCGTTCTTGGCGTACTCGC
>DRLG01000236.1 GCA_011053135.1 Chromatiales bacterium | reverse complement strand
CGCTGTTTTGCATGGCCCACTGCCGCCCCTTTCATCGGCCCTTTCATCGCACCCGGGCCGCAACCGGTACCGACATCAATGCCGCGTAGCCCCATCTCATAGCCGACAACCTTGGTGTAGTCGTATTCATGCCGACTAATGGAGTGCCCACCCCAGCAGACCACTAAATTAGGTTTGGTACGTGGGTGGAGAATATTGGCGTTGCGCAGGATATGGAACACGGCATTGGTGATCCCTTCCGAGTCGGTAAGATCGAAGGTGGGGTTGTCCTGTATTTCATCGCTCACATAGATGATGTCTCGCAGCACTGCAAACAGATGTTCACTGATACCTTTGATCATCTTGCCATCGACAAAGGCACCTGACGGGGCATTTTTCACCTCGAGTTTAATGCCGCGCTCTTGCTGAATCACACTGATATCAAAGTCAGGATATCGCTCCAGCAGCGCCTTGCCATCATCGAGATCACTGCCACAGTTAAGCACTGCCAGCGAGCAGTTGCGGAACATGGTATATAGCCCGCCCTGGCTTCGGTCTAGTAATTTTTTCACCTCAACGCGCGAAAGCACATCCATATGCCCTTGCGGGGTAATTCTTGCGTCGACTACTTCATCTGTCATTGCCTGCTCTTCTCTCTCATTGTCTATTTAATTGATCGAGCCATAAACCCGCATCATACGGCCTAAAGTTCCAGTTTCTGTTTACACCCCGGCGAGCTTACCGCTCTCGCTATTGCAGGCCGATTGCAGCCACCTGCAAAACCGGTCAACCCTACTAAATTAGACGACCATTTCGCTTAAAGCTTAACCAGAACTTGCTTCATCATATCGCCACCTTCTCGACTACAGCCGTGCAAAACACTTACCTTTTCTCTGTTTTCATGGTAAAGTTTCTATCCTGAGTGTATCACTCAACTATTCTAGTAACCCTCAATTTAAAAAGGTTTATTGCAATGAACGTAGATCAGCATCTGAAAGTAGCACAATGGCACATCGAACAGGCAAGATTGCACGCAACTCAGGAAGGCTACAGCTGTGGCTGCCCAGCAAACAGCCATGACCAGAAAGCGATTGATGCAGTAGAATCTGGCATCATCGAAGAAGAGACTGCCTGTGCGACCAGCTAAATAGATCTTCAGGAGAAACGCCTGAACGGCTATTTAAAACCCGTCCTGTGTGACGGGTTTTTTTTATGGCTGTAAATTTCTCATATGATCGGCAGTATTCCATAAAGAGCGCTTCAGGTGGTCGCACAACATCGCATCGAGTCCCATCTCATCCAGCGCCTGTGACATACAGCGCATCCAGGCATCACGTTCGGCCTCACCAATTGCAAAGGGCAGATGGCGAGCACGTAGACGCGGATGGCCATATTTCTCAATATAGAGCGCAGGACCACCTAGCCAGCCAGAGAGAAACATAAAAAGTTTTTCGCGTGATCCATCCAGGTTCGCCGCATGCATCTCCCGAATCCCCCGCGCTTCAGGAAGTGTATCCATCAGCTCATAGAAACGGTCTACCAGGCGGCGCACCCCCTGCTCTCCACCCAGGCGCTCATAATGGGAAATTTGCATTGTGCTGTGCTCACATACGGCTATTTACAGAACGTCTATTCTACCTGAAAAACTTCCCCAAACGCCTCTTCATCACCAGACAGAAAAGCCCCGCCAAACTGGCAGGGCCCTTTCAATCAGACAAGCTTTTAATCTTTAATGTAGTTTTGCCAATTCACGCTCAACTACTTTCGCTGGCAACGGAATGTAGCCATCCTTCACCACGACCTCCTGACCCGTCTTTGACAGCACCATCTTGAAAAACTCTTTTTCCATCGGCTGAAGTGGTTTGTTTGGGTGTTTGTTGACATAAACATAAAGAAAACGAGAGAGTGGATATTTGCCAGCGACAGCCATTTCTGGTGTTGCTGCCACAAACGGCTTCCCAGGTTTTTTAGCCAAAGGTACCGCTTTCACACTGGATGTTTTATAACCAATCCCCGAGTAACCGATACCATTGATAGAGGAGCTAACCGACTGCACTACTGAGGCAGAGCCGGGCTGCTCATTGACGCTATTTTTAAAATCGCCCTTACACAACCCTTTTTTCTTAAAGTAGCCGTAGGTGCCCGACACAGAGTTGCGTCCATACAGCTGGATTTTACGCTTTTTCCAGGCACCAGTCAGACCTAGCTGGCCCCAGCTGGTGATATCTTCTTTTCCCTTGCATTTGCGGGTTGAGGAAAAAATCGCATCAACATCGGCAATGCTCAGCCCCTCAACAGGATTATCTTTATGAACATAAACGGCTAGCGCATCAATGGCTACTGGAATTGCATGAGGTTTATAACCATAGCGCTTTTCAAAGGACTGGATCTCTTTACCCTTCATCTTACGGCTCATTGGCCCCAGGTTGGCGGTCCCTTCAGTCAGTGCAGGTGGAGCGGTTGAAGAGCCGGCGGCCTGAATCTGGATATTCACGTTTGGATAAAAACGTTTGTATTCTTCAGCCCACAGGGTCATCAGATTAGCCAGCGTATCTGAACCAACGCTTGATAGATTACCGGAGACACCACTGGCGCGCTCATAGTCCGGTAAATTCGGGTCCAGTTTAGCGCCTGCTGCCGCGGCTGAATGAACCGAGGCTAATGTCATCAGCCCCGTCAGCACGATCGTCACTGTTTTTAATTTCATTAATATTTCTCCTCTGTGGAGTTTAGCCTACAAATTGAAAAGGTATTCCAGAATCAGGTGTAGCGATTATTGACCAGCCAGGTGTCAATGATATGAATAAGCTATGACAGTTTTATGACAAAGCAGCTGAACAGCGACGACTGGCAGGGAAATAGCAGCAGAATTCGCTTCCCTTCTCCACTCTGCTACTAATCTCCATGCGAGCATCATGACGGTCTAACACATGCTTGACGATTGCCAGCCCCAGCCCTGTTCCGCCGCTATCGCGTGAGCGTCCTGTATCGATGCGGTAGAAACGCTCTGTCAGGCGCTGAATATGGTGGGGGGCGATACCGATTCCATCATCTTTCACACAGAAGAGAATGCCGCCATCATCCTGCTGCTGGCACTTTATCACCACTACACCGCCAGCCGGTGAGTAACGAATCGCATTGGCCACCAGATTCGAAAACGCACTATGCAGCTCGTTCTCATCACCCAGCAGCCAGAGTGAGGGGGTGATGTCGAGTTTAATTTCATGTTGCGAATCACTCAACACAAGGGCCTCATCGTAGACTGTCGACAACAGAGCTGATAATGAGACTGGATGGTGATCTTGCTGATGATCGTCCGCCTCTAATTTTGAGATCATCAAAAGATCATCAACGATACTCTGCATACGCATCGTGTGCTGCTGCATATAGTTTAATGAGCGGCGCCATGTTGCGAGCGTTTCACTGTCATCAGCATCACTGATCGTCTCTAACGTCCCCGAGAGCACCGTTAATGGCGTACGCAGTTCATGCGAAACATTGGCCACAAAATCCTTACGCATACTCTCCAGCCTCTTTATGCGGGTGATGTCACGCGCTATCAATAAGTTCTGGTTCTTTCCACCATAGGGGATAATATTGACCTCCAGTATCACCGTTTCAT
Source organism: Chromatiales bacterium (assembly GCA_011053135.1). Taxonomy (GTDB): domain Bacteria; phylum Pseudomonadota; class Gammaproteobacteria; order SZUA-140; family SZUA-140; genus SZUA-76. The sequence goes on along the minus strand of DRLG01000236.1, from coordinate 138 downwards.
CCGCCGGCGATGGTAACTCCAGGGTACTGCTATAATCGCCCTGGGTAAGGTGATGAGAAAACGCAGGATGGCGCACCAGGTTAATCAGCCGTTGTCCAATATCGTTCGGCGAGGTCAACCCAAGATAATGTGCCGCGG
>DRLG01000235.1 GCA_011053135.1 Chromatiales bacterium | reverse complement strand
GCGCGCCGGGATCATTACCCATTTTGAGCATCTGCTGTCGGACCAGGAGTCACTGGTGAAGCGGCTTGATATGTTGCCGATCGAATGTGTGGTGCGAAATATCTCTGCCGGCAGTATCTGCAAACGGCTCGGTGTTGAAGAGGGGTTGGAGCTGAATCCACCGACCTTTGAGTTTTTTCTGAAAAATGATGAACTGCATGATCCGATGATCAATGAGTTCCACATCCGCGCTTTCGGCTGGGCCGATGATGAAGAGATCGCCATTATGAAGCGGCTCACCTTTGAAATTAATGACGTATTAAAGCAGCTCTTTTTTGATGCCGGGATGTTACTGGTAGATTACAAACTTGAATTTGGCCGTTACCATGGGCAGATTGTGCTGGGTGATGAGTTTTCACCTGATGGCTGTCGTCTGTGGGATGTCGAGAGTCGTGAGAAACTCGATAAAGATCGCTTTCGTCAGGGGCTGGGTGGTGTGGTGGAGGCCTATGAAGAGGTGGCACGCCGCTTAGGAATCGCGCTGGATTAGCCTGCCAATAGGCTTTACGGTTTGCAGGATGATAAAGAGCGCACGCACTTTGATTATCTCTCAATCTTTCAACCTTTTAATCTTTTGACCTTTATTAACTATGCGACAACTACGCGGCACCACGGCACTCTCTCCCTTTCGAACTGAAAAACTGCTCTCGGCCGCACAGCCATTGCTACCACCATTGCAGGCTATTCATAGCGAATTTGTCTATTTTATCGAATCTGAAACAGCACTTGAGAATGAAGATGAAGCACTGCTGGCAGAGCTGCTGAATGCACGCACAGCGGCACAGCCGCCGGTGGTTCCCGCTACATTAATGTTGGTGGTACCGCGGATTGGTACCATCTCGCCGTGGTCAAGCAAGGCGAGCGACATTGTCCGTATCAGTGGGCTGGAAAAGGTTTCGCGCATTGAACGTGGAGTCGCCTATTATGTTGAGATGGCGGACGGGGCGCTGTTGAACGACGAGCAGAAAAGGGCACTGGCCCCACTGATCCATGACCGTATGGTTGAGTCGCTGCTATTTCAGTTTGATGAGGCCGAGGCGCTTTTCAGCCACGCCACCCCTGCGCCGCTGTTAACAGTCGATGTGATCGGTGGTGGAAAGGCTGCACTGGTCGCTGCTGATAGCGAACTGGGGCTGGCGTTAAGTGAAGATGAAATTGACTATCTGGTTGAGAGTTTTAGCGCATTAAAACGTAATCCGACCGATGTTGAGCTGATGATGTTTGCACAGGCAAACTCGGAGCACTGTCGCCATAAGATATTTAATGCCGACTGGATTATCGACGGCGAAAAGCAGGCTATCGGCCTCTTCCCGATGATTCGTCACACCACTAAATGTTCACCCGATGGCGTGCTGTCTGCCTATCACGATAACGCTGCCGTGATCGAATCAGCTAACGAAGCCGCACGTTTCTTCCCCGACGGCACCAGTGGTGAATATCGGCGTGTGAATGAAGCGGGCCACATCAACATCAAAGTTGAAACCCACAATCACCCCACTGCCATCTCTCCCTTTCCAGGCGCGGCAACCGGTATGGGAGGAGAGATTCGTGACGAAGGGGCAACCGGGCGCGGCGCAAAACCCAAGGCTGGACTGGCCGGGTTTACCGTCTCAAATTTACAACTGCCCGACGCGCCGCGTCCGTGGGAAGAGGATAACGGCAAACCGGCACGTATCGTCTCCGCGCTCGACATTATGCTGGAAGGGCCGATTGGTGGCGCTGCTTTTAATAACGAATTTGGTCGCCCCAATCTAACCGGTTATTTTCGCACCTATGAAGAGTGGGTGGCGGGTGTCGATGGGAAACAGCTGCGGGGTTATCACAAACCGATCATGATCGCCGGTGGACTGGGCGCTATCCGTGAGCAGCATATCGAGAAAAATATCATGCCACCCGAGACGCAGCTGATTGTGCTGGGTGGTCCCGCCATGTTGATCGGTCTTGGTGGCGGGGCTGCCTCATCCGTGGCAAGTGGTGATAGCAGTGAGGCACTCGACTTTGCATCGGTGCAGCGGGGCAACCCGGAGATGGAGCGCCGCTGTCAGGAGGTGATAGATCGCTGCTGGCAGCTGGGTGAAGAGAACCCGATCGTTTCACTCCATGATGTGGGCGCGGGTGGCATCTCGAATGCGCTACCCGAACTGGTCAACGACAGTGAACGCGGCGCGATCTTTGAGCTACGTGCAGTACCCAATGATGAGCCGGGTATGTCGCCGGTACAGATCTGGTGCAACGAATCACAGGAGCGTTATGTGCTGGGTATCCCACGCAATCGCCTGCAGCAGTTTAGCGAGATGTGTGAACGTGAGCGCTGCCCCTTTGCAGTGGTGGGTGAGGTGACGGCGGCGCGCAATCTCAGACTTAATGATCGTCACTTTGGGAATAGCCCGGTCGATATTCCGATAGAGCTACTGTTTGGTAAGCCTCCCAGGATGTTACGTGATGTGAAACGCGTGGCTGTTGATGCCGATGAACTCGATTGCAGTGAGATCACACTCTCCGATGCGGCAACGCGCATACTGCTACTCCCCGCTGTGGCAGATAAAAAGTTTCTGATCACCATTGGTGACCGTAGT
>DRLG01000234.1 GCA_011053135.1 Chromatiales bacterium | reverse complement strand
GTAGATAATAACGGTATTCTCTCTGTCGGAAATGGCAGCCGGCTGATACTAGCTGGCAATTATTCCGGTGCTGGCGTTATCGAAGGTGTAAATGGTTTAACTGAATTTAATGGCTCTATCTCACCAGGTAACAGCCCGGCTCTACTTGCAATCGAAGGAGATGCTGTAATTGGTGACAGTAGTATAGTTACTCTCGAGTTATCAGGTGATAACAGAGGAGATGAATTTGATGCGATCAACACAGATGGTGTAATCACGCTTAATGGTGTACTGGATGTTGTATTAACGGATGGACACATTCTTGAACCAGGTCAGTCTTACCTGCTGGTTCAAGCGGGTGAAATAAAAGGCAGTTTCGATTCTATAGGTTTACCTGATGTTGAAGGTGTGGCACTTGAAATTAAAACAACAAAAACAGCCTTGACGCTTGAAGTTAACGCAGAGAGTGCATCTTCTGGTAAAAGTGGTTCTGGTAATGTGTCATTGTTATCCATGCTTGGTTTTTTTGCTGTGTTGACGCTCTTTCGTCAAAGGAAAAGCACGGTTGATTTTTCAGTTATCAACTACTCTACATTACGAAAATATAATGCTAGAAAAGGATAAAGATATGAATATAAATATAAAGGACATGAAACTTGGCGGTTCGAAATTATTAAAAAAACCTGCTAGTTTGGTGCTGTTGGCAACTTTATCGCTTACAGCATGTGGTGGCAGCGGTAGTAGTACGAGAACAGGCTATTTTTCAGACAGTGCTGTTTCAGGTTTGCGTTATACAACGGAAACCCAGTCAGGGGTTACTGATTCGGAAGGCAGGTTTAAATATAAAAAAGACGAGACTATCACGTTCTCAGTCGGCGATACTGTTCTTGGAGAAACGGTTACTGCAAAGGAAAAAATGACACCACTTGATCTGGTTCCGGATTCCAGTATTTTTATCCGTACATCCCAGGTGGCAAATGCTGTTTTGCAACGCGGTAGTGTGCAGAATAGTTTTTATGAGTCCACAAATATCCTGATCTTTTTGCAAAGCCTTGATGCTGATGGTAACCCTGAAAATGGTATTACTATTCCTTCTGAAGTAACAGCAATGTTTGAAGGGGTGAAGATGTCATTTCAAGGCTCATCATTTAATTTCAGTGCCAGGAACGAGAAACTGAGAGCTATAACGTATAAAGCTACGGCAGAAGGGTACCTGACAAGAGGAGAGTTGCAAGACCCTGCATGGGCACTTCAGCATTTTTACTCCAGTAATGGTTTTGAGACAGAATTTTTTGTGCAATCAAGATCTGAAACCGATAATAATGGTGATGGTGTACTAGACACAATTTTCGAAGTAACTTTTGACGCAAACGGGAACCAGGTTAAAGAAGAAAGAGATAACGATGCTGATGGTAGTGTTGATGTATCGACGACTTATGCATATTATGAAAAAAGTAAACGATCCCGTCGCGACCTTGACTCTGATGGTGACGGGACACCTGATACTACTTTCACCTATGAGTACGACAGTAATGGTCATCTTGTCATGATCAGCTTTGATAACGGGAGTGACGGCAGTGCAGATACAATAACAACGTATCAATATGATAAAACCGGTAAACAAACACACAGTTTACAAGATAATGATGTAGACGGCGTCACCGATACAATCGTATTGACCAGTTACGATGTTTCAGGAAACAGGGTCATGCAACGTAACGATTTTGATGCTGATGGAACATATGATTATGCTCTCATCTACACCTACGACGACAAAGGTAACAGATTGACGCGACTTGAAGATGATGATGCAAATGGCACGACAGATAGTTTCGAAGTTTTCACTTACGATGATAACAATAATAAAACAATAGAAAGGGTTGATAGTAATGGCGACGGGATAATTAATGAGTTTACGATTTATGAATACGATTCAGTTGGTAATGAAATACGTCGTGAGCGTGACAGTGACAATAATGGTGTCGTCGATGATATAAGAATAAATGAATATGATGCGCAAGGGCGTTTACAGTCTTATATGAGTGACAATAATGCCGATGGTGTTATAGATAGTGTCAGGCAATATAGCTATAGTGCTGATGGATATCTAATACAACGAATAAATGATGATGACGGCGATGGTGTGACTGACAGTATCGTGGTATATACTTATGACGACAACGGCAATAGGTCTTCTACGAGCAATGATACTGACAACGATGGGGTGGTTGATTCAGTAACGTACTATTTCTACACCGAAGGTAATTGGGTTTCAGTTCTTGGATATGTTATTGATTGATTCATAGGAGCCCGGGGACGGTAATACTTTCTGCATAAAGGAGTTAGATTTGTGGCTGTTCAATCAATCGTAGTAAGGAATATGGTTTTTGAGATACCAGAGGTAAAGGACTTTCAACCTTTGTATATAGCGGGAAATTCAGCACTGTCGTATGGGCATACAGCCCTCGGTTTGTATTCGGCCTACCTTGAACCATTCTTTGTTAAATCGTTGCGTAAGGTTATTGATCAAATTGAAGATGAAGATTTACGTGAGCAAGCTGATCGATTATGGCGTCAGGAAGCACAACACTATCAAAAACATGTTGAATTCAATACCCTGATTTTGGCGCAAAATTATCCCGGTCTTGCCGAGCTACTAAGTAATATTGAAAAGGACTTCGAAAGTTATTTAAGCGACCAGTCTGATCGATTTCGTATTGCGTATATCCAGGGTTTTGAATCGTACACAACACAGTTTGCTTTACAGGTGCTTGACAGTGGGCTGTATGACCATCGTCGCACAGACCCTGCATTCGGTGAGCTGTTTAAATGGCATCTACTTGAAGAAGTCGAACATCGCAATGTAGCTTTTGATGTTTACCAACATCTTTATGGCGGGTATTTTTATAGGGCACGGATGTGTAGAGTTGCTCAACAGCATATGTTTCACTTTATGTCAGACTGTATGAATATTATGTCGAGCGCAGATGAAGTAAGACTCAGGAATAAGCGGTGTCGTATTACGACAAAGCAGAAGGTCATGATAACGATCAATCAGCTTGGTATGCAAGTTAGGTCAATGCTGCCAGGTTACACGCCGCATAAATATGCGGTGCCACCAAAAATCGTCGCGCTTTCAGAGTATTTTACGAAACAGGCAAGTAGCATACGCTAGTTGGTATTCAGTCTTCAGTTGTATCGACACATTAGAACGAATGCCCTGCCAGAATCTAAATCACAAAATCAGTGCTGATTATTGCAAATAGAAATTGAAGGTACTATCAATAGCCCTGTTTAAGCCGTTTCAATGGGGGTATGACATTCGCCAACCGTGGATTAACAAGAGATGCTGGATATTGTAGAACAGTTTCGTCTGGCTTCTGAAATGGCAAGCCGCGCGGGATTTGCTGATGTCGAAATACATGGCGCTAACGGTTATATTATCGATCAGTTCTTACGTGATGGTAGTAACCAACGCCCCGATGCTTATGGTGGTAATGCCATTAACCGTATGCGTCTGCCAGATGAAATTCTTGAAGCGGTTTGCACCACCTGGCCAGCTAATAGGTAGGTGTACGTTTATCACCGTAGAACACATTTAACTCGATGTCTGATTCTAACCTACAGGCGCATTTTTCATATTATATTGAAAAGCTAAGTAGCAGAAACTTGGTTTATGTGCACATACTAGAAGGCGATATGATGTATGAAGATAGTCAGGTTGATTACCATGCATTACGCACTAAATTCTCTGGTACGTATATTGTCAACAATGGCTGTGGCCTGGTGTATCGCTATCGCGAAAATTTTTCATTCAACGATGCCAACCCAAGTACTTTTTATGGTGGCAACGAATTTGGCTATACAGATTATCCGTTTTCTGGTTGTGAAAAAAATTCGAGTAACTTGCAAGCTGATAACGAAGAGCTATCTTAACTACATATAATGATACGTCCTACCTGTGCCTATATAGGGCAAGTTGAAGGTCCGTTATCGAGGATATTTTCAACGTCAGAAAACATTCTCAATGTCGCATATTGTGTTGTTTGCAGTCTTTGCTTCCCGTGTCACTTTTCAGCTGCTTTTTGCTAGTCAATCAGTTTTTGTGAATGCATCATCTGTTAAATCAGATTTGTGAGAGGATCTTTTCACACTCACTGATATAAGCCTTCCTGCCAAAAATAAACTGCCAGCGTGAGCCGCCGCACTGCTGCCATAAAACCGCAGAGCGGATACCAGCGAGCAACAGGGCGCGAACCTTGCTGGCGTTGAGTTCGTTGTTCAGATGTGGTTGTTCACCGCTGACGATGATCTTCGGTCCCAGTGTGCTGATGGTTTCTTTGTAGACATGACCAAGTTTGGCGAAGGTATTTTCGTGGCACAGTGAAAAGAATTCAAACTGTGCTTCGATTTTATTCAGACGATTGCTGAGTTCGTCAAGCATCTCAGGGTTGTTCGACAGTTTCTTTTGCAGCATGATGAGAGAGATGACATATTTTGTGATCTCCAGATCTCTGGAACTTCGGTCGTTAAGATGTTGCAATAAAACCTTTACGCCGTGACTGACACCGGCAACACTGCCATAAACTTCTTCGACCGTTGCTGCGTCAAAGCGAAACAAGGTCTCCAGACTGGATTCGATGTGCGCACTGTTCGCCATGCCGGTATTGGCAATCTGCTTCACCAACGAAGCGGCCTGATAAATGCCCGCCAGCGCCAGAGTTTGATCGTATTTACTATGTGTCATCAAAATTTTGTTCTAAGATTTTTCATTTTTTATCTCCATGGATGGAGTGTATGCTGAAAATCGTCTGGAACGATTTCAGCGCATTGCTTCAATAACCCCACCACCCAGACAAACCTCATCCTGATAAAACACCACCGATTGTCCCGGCGTTATCGCACGCTGTGCTTCATCAAAAAAAACTTTATAGCTTGAGTCGTCGATTTTTGTCAGTTGGCATACCTGATCGCTTTGACGATAACGTATCTTCGCCGTCAGCTTGTTCTCAAAGTCCGGTTCGCTTTGTTCGATCCAGTTAATCGGGCCGGTCTCAAGCGTGTTGTGAAACATGGCGGGGTGGTTGTGCCCCTGTGCTACTTTTAATATGTTGTTCAACAGGTCTTTTTCAACCACGTACCAGGGTTCTTCATCGCCGTCTTTCAGGCCGCCGATGCCAAGGCCCTTGCGTTGGCCCAGGGTGTAATACATCAGGCCGTTAT
>DRLG01000233.1 GCA_011053135.1 Chromatiales bacterium | reverse complement strand
GAGTCTTGCGTGGGAGTCCGGTGACGGTCCCTGCGAAGCGTAGACAGGGAGACTGTAGGCCGAAACGAAAGTGAACGGAAGGTTAGCCCCGAAATCGATCGTGGTTGAAATAGCCGACTCTATCTCTCAAAGAGGAAGGCGGAATTGTGTTATGCGTGTTGGCGAGCGTAACGCGGTGTTTCCGGGGTTCGTACCGTCAGCATGCAGTCAAAGGACATCATGGGAACAAGGGAGATCCGTCTGGTTCAAGCGGAGCTTGTAGGGTCTGACAAGCTAACAATGCGAGGAAGATCCGATGACCATTCGGAAGTCAGACTGGTTGATAGTACTCTGAGACCGGGAGAGCCGGTTACATGGGGAAGCGGCCAGCAGGTAGTGAATCGTTCCAAGGAAACATGAGCTCCATTCAATGGGAGGAAACGGTCTTCTATGCAAAGAGAGGAATCACCAGTCATGGCAACGGAACTGGAACGAATAGCAGCGAAAGCTCGTTGTGAACCAGAGCTTCGGTTTACCTCACTGACCCATCATGTGACCCGGGATCGGGTGGAGAGGAATCTGAAGAAGATCCCCAACCGCTCGGCGCCGGGGTGTGATGGTGTCACGGTGGCGGAAGCGAAGAAAGACTTTGATCAGTGGATTGAACCGATGTTGCAGTTGGTCCACCAGCAGGGATACAAGGCACCGCCCATTCGGCGGGTCTATATCCCCAAGCCCGGTAAGCAGGAGAAGCGCCCTCTGGGTGTACCCTGCGTCAGTGACCGGGCGCTTCAGCGCAGTACGTCGGAGGTATTGTCTGCCATTTACGAGCAGGATTTTCTACCTTGTTCATTTGGTGGACGCCCAGGGCGTGGTGCGCACAATGCGCTATCGACCCTCAATGAGGTGATCGCCGGTAAGAAAGTGGGTTGGGTGCTGGAGGCTGATTTAAAGAATTTCTTCGGCAGTCTTGATCATGGATGGCTGCTGCGCTTTGTGGAGCATCGAGTCGGAGATCCGCGAATGATCAGCCTGATACGACGATGGCTCAAAGCGGGAATACTGGAAGAGGAAGAGATTCATCCGAACGAGGAAGGAACGCCGCAAGGGGGATCGATCAGCGTGTTGCTGAGCAACTTGTATCTGCACTATGTGCTCGATCTTTGGTTCGAGCGGGTTGTCAAACCCCGACTACGGGGTGAGGCGTATCTGGTGCGTTACATCGATGACTTTGTGGTGTGTTTCCAATATCGCGAGGATGCCATACGATTCCAGAATGTCCTGCGAAGACGGTTGGAGAAGTTCAGCTTGGTACTCGAACCAACAAAGACGAAACTTGTTGAATTTGGTCGATTTGCCGCTAGGCACGCTTGCAAGCGGGGGAGAAAACGCCCGGAGACGATTTACTTTCTGGGATTCACTCTGTACTGCACGCGTAACCGAAAAGGCAATTTCAAGGTCGGCTTTCGCACGGAGAAGTCTCGGCTTCAACGCAGCATGGCCAACTTGAGTGACCTGATGAGGCGGATTCGCCATTTACCGGTGAGAGCGCAGGCGTTTAACTTGAACCGAGTGTTGCGAGGCCACTATGGCTATTATGGCATTGCCGGGAATTTCAGAGCCCTTCAAAAGGTGCACCGGTTCGTCGAGCGTTATTGGCGAAAGATGTTGAATAGCCGCAGTCGAGAAGGCAGTGTGACGTGGGAGGTATTCCACAAGATCAAGGAGCGTTTTCCGTTACAGCGTCCAAGACTGAAACTGAATCATGTTGAGTTCCAGTCATTCGCTGTGCTGTGAAGCCCTGCCTGAAGAGCGTAGTGCGGGAAATCCGCACGCTACGTTCTGTGGGAATCGGTGGCAGGCAACTGCCACCGATGACCCGGTGGCGCCGGGTAACCGGTGTCCCTACTGCGACGCTTTCCAAATGCCGATTTGCCCCTCTCTGTTCGTGAACTAATAGAGGATATTCTATAGACCATTAAGAGTTGCTTTATCTCATTGATTGTTATAATAAAATAGTGAGATATGGCGGCGTATCGGATTGTACTGCTTCTAGAAAGAGTGATCAGCCTCTTGTAAAATTTTTCCATCATCACAAGATTTGGAGAAATTGATGGAGAAAATTATTCGATTCATAGAAGGCGTCTTTAGTCTTACTGCTGAACAGCAGGTATTCATAATTGCAGTGCTGGCTATATTAATTTCAGGGCTTGCTTTATACGTAGTATTAGCAGCTATCAAGACTAGCTCCGGCAAAGGAGGGAGCTCATAGTGAAAGAATGGGTAAGAATGCCTTCTTACTGGTTGAGAAACGAGGATCACTACCCCCTTCCAGATATGAAATGGGTTGGGGAAAAGAAAGCTGATCAGATTGCTGCACTAATGATCTATATTGTCCTTGTGCATCATGCTAATGGTGAGGTAACAACAGATAAGCAAGAGTTAGGACTTTGTTCTTTAACATATACAAAGTTAAGTGATATCACTGGACTTAGCCGTGCAAAAATATCGGGAGGGTTAAAAGTTCTCACTCATATCAAGGTAATTACACAGACAGGTACTGGTAGAAATAACCTCTATAAAATCGAAAACTATGGATCACCAGGTGGATGGGGAAAGCTTCCTGCTAGAGGGCTATATAATAATGGCTATGAAAAAATTCCTGCTTTCCATCGATTTCAATTAAGGTCTAAGAACGAATTGAACGCCATGAAAATTTATCTACTATTTGTAGCCCTTAGAAGCAATTCAACAAATTACGCTAAAGTTGGTTATGATAAAATTAGCGAATATACAGGCATGCATAGAAATGAAATAAAGTCTGCTATTTCATTTCTTATCAATCTTGGATTAGTGCAGGTAGATACTGGAAATAGCGATATTAATGAGTTCGCTAAGGTAAATATGTATCGTCTTTGTTATTTAGAGCCATATAAACATCGCGGAACATCTGCAAGGGATCTTGAGGCAATAAGTAATTAAAAGCTAACAAATCGATGGGGTCAGAGACATTAATCTTTCCTGTTCGTATCATATTTCTCGGAATTTCTATCGCCACCCCGCCGCATGGATGAGGCACGGCGCCCCATTTGTTTTTCGATGTGCTTCATTGGGGAGGTCGGGCTACCAAAAGCTCCGCCAACTGAGGGTCAAACGCCAATGGCCTGGAGTATGGCCAAATCGGCGCATGGCCCTTGGCGATTAAGTAAAAGCCCGGCCCCTGTACTATGCTCTGCTAAACAGTTACTTTAGAGACTTGGGGTTACCTACCTTGATAGTATGATGACCACCGACAAGATAATGAACCGCCTTGCTACGTGATCCGTATGCCGGGAGATGTGGGAGGAGGGATGCCGTAGGTCTCGTACAGAAGAGGTAAAGTTGTATGAAAGCCAAAACATTTGATAAGAAGTTTGATGAAAATCAGGAAATTATTGGTGGGCTTGATTTATCAAAAGCCAGGCGCCCAAATCAGGAGCAGAAACGTGTAAACGTGGATTTTCCCACCTGGATGATCGAGTCACTGGATAAAGAGGCAAAGCATCTAGGGGTAACACGTCAGTCCATTATTAAAGTGTGGCTTGCCGAGCGCCTGGAGAAAATATCTTCCAACAATTAGCTCAAGCTGACGAATCGATGTTAGAGACATTAATCTCTCCTGCTTGCTTTATAATTCTCGGTTTTTCTGCCACCACCCCGCTGCATGGGTGAGGCACTGCGTCCCATTTGTTTTTCGATGTGCTTCGTGGGGCGATCTTCCTCCGGCAGCCGGGTTTTGTTCACTGTATTCCGGATCTGTCCCAATTAGGCATCCGAAATTGGTTTGTCAAATAACTCCAATAGGGCAGGCGCCGCTCACGCTGCCGGATTCTGGGCTACCCTCCTTTGTAGTATGATGACAACCGATATCATAATAAACTGCCCTGATGCGTGATCTATATGCCGGGCGGTGCAGGGAAAAAAGGATGTCGCGAGGCATCCTGCTGTTCCGATTATGCGCAAACGAACATGAACCGTTTTTTATGAATATTGATCCTGATGAAAATCCTCTGGATAAACTTCCACCTATTCTGAAGAAGGATTTGGACGAAAAT
>DRLG01000232.1 GCA_011053135.1 Chromatiales bacterium | reverse complement strand
ATTCAATAGATAGTGGTAACACACTTGACTGGTTTTCAGCCGCTCCCGGTGCAGTTACATCCGTTATTGCTGAAATCTCACCCAATAGCGCCATTACAGGCTCTGCCAGCAATCCATTTAGTTTCTACATTCTGCCCACTATCGGAGGAACTGATACTGGCATCAACCAAACTGTTATCACAGCCCCGACAGGCTATTCCAACATTGTGATTACTGATGTCATGGTAAATAGCGCACTGCTGACTGCTGGCACAGGCTGCCCCACTGTTGGTGGCGGTGAATATTGTGCCGTAATTTCAGGGCAGGATATGACGATCAATTTTGGCACTGCCATCACCACCACCCTGACACCAATACAGGTAGACTTCACCACAGATGTGCCCGCCACCATCGGTACTACCACATTTGATTTCACAGTAGATGATACTACGACCTTCACAGCGGGACAGACAGGCACGGCTGGAGATGCAGATGGCAATGCAACCAACAGCAATAGCCTGGATGTTAACCTGGCAGCAGCAGGAGATGTTGTGACATCAGTTGTTGCTGAAATCACACCAGATACAGCCGTTAGCAATAGCGCCACCACCCCTTTTCGCTTCCATCTGCTACCAACAATAGAGGGGAGTGACACCGGGTTTAATCGAACGGTTATCACCATGCCAACGGGCTACACCAGTCTGAATGTTACAGCTACCTTAGTTAATGGAACCCCCTTAACAGCTGGAGCAGCCTGCCCCACAGTTAGCCCGGGTGAATATTGCACTACCATTTCTGGGCAGGATGTTATTGTTGACTTTGGGTCAGCCATTACAACAACGCTAACGCCTATCCGGATTGATCTCACCAGTGATACACCAAACACAACCGGGATCACAACCATCACCTACGCTGTTGATGACTCAACAACGACTACTATCCCACCGCTCACAGGGATAGAGGGCGATGCTGATGGGAACTCTACGAACAGTAACAGCCTTGATATTTTATTACTCTCTGTCGATGCCACACTCTCAACCGTATCTGCTTTACCCGAGATCATTGTTGCCGATGGCAGCAGCACAGCTGAAATAGTTGTGACACTTTTAGATAGCAACGGTAATCCGGTTAGTGGAAAAACAGTTCAGATAAACTCAGATCGCGGCGCGACCGACAATATTATTCAACCATCAGGTGTAACCGATGCAAATGGCATTGCAAGGGGAACAATTAGCTCATCGACGCTGGGTGAGAGCACGATAACCGTGATTAACACAACTGATGGCATCACACTACAGGCAACCCCCACTGTCTATTTTACCCAGGGAGAGGCACTCACCCTGACAAAAGTAGCTAACAAACAAGATGTCGCGGTCGGTGACCTGGTTACCTATACGATCGAAGTTAAAAACACGACCAATACAGATATACAGCAGGTTCGCCTGGAAGATGTGATTCCAGATAATTTCAAATATAGAGTGGGCAGCACTCTTCTTAATGGGGCGCCTGCACCTGATCCGACTGGCAACCGAACCCTGACATTCACACTTGGCACTGTACCCGCGCTAGTTGACACAAATGGCAATGGCGAGGCAGATCCTGGCGAGATCGGCTATATCACTTACGACTATCAGCTCATCGTTGGATCAGGTGCCATGCCAGGAAAATATACAAATACTGCTATTGCAAAAGATGTCTGCGACCGCTGTACCGTCTCCAGTGACGTGACTGCCAGCGTGTCAGTAGTGCTCGACCCACTGTTTGATCTCGGCACTATTATCGGCAAGGTCTTTCACGATAAAAATGGCGATAACTGGCAGGATGAGAATGAACCAGGCATCGCCGGCGCGATGGTAGTACTTGATGAAGGCACTTACGCATTAACAGACACACATGGTCGTTATCACTTTCCTGCCGTTACCCCCGGTGAGCGCCTGCTAAAGATAAACCTTGCAACGCTTCCCTCAGGAACAACACTGAGCACAAGTGAAACACAGGTAGTATCTGTCACCCCCGGGCTGCTAGCAAAAGCAAACTTTGGCGCTATTCAAAACATCGTCATTAAAGAGATCGGACAGGCCGGCGAACGAGGACTATTAGTTTCTGTTACTGAAATCCCAAAAGATATTTCACTTATCGGCAACGCAGAAATACAGAATATTATTGTAAATGGCAGCCAGGTACGTTTACCACAGGCGGATGTGCGTCTGTATGTTGATGGTATTCCATCTGAAGCCCTGAACTTTAGCGGCGACAAACTGGAACAGCCGGCAGTTTTTCAAATAGATGTGTCACAAATTGAAGAGGTAAAATCCTGGACACTAAAGGTCATGACTCCGGATGGAAAAACCGTACGAGAATTTAACGGAAATAGCAGACCACCAAAGACAATAGTATGGGATGGTTATGACGCTGATAATATCCAGGTGACGGGTGGTAACCTATATCACTATCAACTCGCAATAAATTTCCAGGATGGCTCACATGCAACAAGTGCGCGCCGCCTAATCGGCATCGATCATAAATCTGTAATTGAGCTTAATCTAAGCGGCGGGTCATTTAAAGCTGGTGATTTCTCATTAAATGAGAATGCCATCGCAATGCTCAAAGATGCAGCAGAAACATTACGACGGTTTCCCCGGGAACAGGTGGTGATTGAAGGGCATGCTGATTCGACGGGCGATAATACAGTCAACCTTAACCTGTCACAGAAACGTGCTGAAGCAGCACATGCATATCTGGTTGGTGTTGAGGGCATCTCTCCGATGCGGCTGAAGCTTCGCTGGTACGGTGAGGCGAGACCTATCGCACCGAACGACACAGACAAGGGTCGCCTGCTAAATCGCCGCGTAACGATGAAAGGCCTTGTTAGCGACATTACTCGCGCCGATCGACGTAACCGCTTTAATCGCACTGCTTCAGCCAGCATAAATGGAAAACCGGTTAAGCTTGACCGACTGGGCCGTTTTTTTCTGACCATCAAGGAAAAAAATATATTTATTGAGATGAGCGACCGGTACGGACGATCCACCAGCACAAACCTCTCTTCACCGCAGTTCTCAATTGCACAACCTGCGGATGAGATGCTGATCCCCTATTTTTCTGAAAACGACAGCGCAGCTGAAGGCAGCCTTACCCCATATACTCATCAGCTTATCGGCACAACAACGCCAGGAAGCCTGATTCAGATTGGCAAGGATAAAATAGCGGCCTCGGGTGACGGCACCTTTTCATACCCCCTGCCACTGTCGCACGGAAAACAGTCTCAACAGGTTGTGATCTACGACCCACAGGGATTCACCTACATTACAGAGCTACAAATAGATGTTCGACCATTTAATGACCACAATGTGCCCGTCTATCTTGAAGACCCTGTACCTGAGCTAAAGCTTAATCTCCCGCCGACAGGTTTCGCGGTTAAAGAGGGGGACTACACCCTCTCCGGCAGCACCGCTCCTGACAACATGGTCTTAATTAACAACCAGGTGGTACGCACAGAGCCCGATGGAAAGTTCACCCACACGGTTCAACTAAAACAGGGTGAAAATCCTGTTCACGTCAAAACGGTTGATCAACGCGGCTATGTTGGTGCGATTGATCACACCATCGGCGCAGGTGAGTCACAGCTCTTTTTCATGGCCTTTGCAGATGGAAAATTTAGCCAGCTTAAAACCAGCGGATATATCCAGGGTAGTGGGCAGGAGAGCGCTAGCGAGCTCTATAGTGAAGGGCGGATCGCCTTTTACCTCAAAGGAAAGATAAAAGGAAAATACCTTATCACAGCTGCGCTCGATACCGGCCAGGGTGAGGTGAACTCCCTCTTTAGCGATCTTGATGACGACGGTTCAAGAACATTATTAAGAAACCTTGATCCAGACTACTACTATCCCGTATATGGTGATAACAGCACCGTTGTTTATGATACTCAAAGCCAGGGTAAGTTCTATCTGGCTGTTGATAGTGAGACCATTCATAGCGTTGTTGGTAACTACAAGCTTGATCTTTCCGACAATGAACTCGCCGCATATCGTCGCACACTTTATGGTGGTCTATTTGAATATCAGAGTTTAAGCAGAACTGCATTCGGCCAGCATGACACCGTGGTAAGGCTCTTTAGTGCGCAGACTCGTCAAAGCAATGTGCGCGATGAGCTGCGCGCAACCGGCGGCTCGCTCTATTATTTAAGCCAGCGGAATATC
Organism: Chromatiales bacterium; assembly: GCA_011053135.1. GTDB lineage: Bacteria > Pseudomonadota > Gammaproteobacteria > SZUA-140 > SZUA-140 > SZUA-76. The sequence goes on along the minus strand of DRLG01000232.1, from coordinate 186 downwards.
ATTGAAGGAAGTGAACAGGTCTTTATCGTAATCAAGGATAAAAACACTGGATTAACCTTAAGCAGACAACTGCAGCAGCAGAACATCGACTACTCGATTAAATACCTTGGTGGACGATTACTCTTTACCCGCCCTGTCGCCAGCACTCAACAGGATAGCAACATCATTAATGATGCACTGCTCGCT
>DRLG01000231.1 GCA_011053135.1 Chromatiales bacterium | reverse complement strand
GCCAGTGTTCGCTTGTACCCGATATTGCCTGATAACAATTCGGTTTCCGTTGCAGAGCTGAGCCTTTCATATCTGATAAAAAATGGTGATCTATATGCCGGTGACCTTTTACTTAAAGGTCAGACACTTTACGTTGCTGCGGGTCAGGGTGACCTCCAGTTATTTGATGTAGCTCCCTGGCTGGACAATCGTTATCGTACTAATATCGAATTAAAACATTACTTCTCCGTTACCGGCGCGGTGAATAGCTTTGCCTTCGGTGATGATGCTATCTATGCTGGCACATCTTTCGTCTATGTCGATGATGAGGCAACAGAAAACCCGCTAGAAGTTGATGCGCAGATTCAGACTTTGGGTGGTGGTTTAAATACGATTGTTAATGATCAACTCATTATTACTGAGCAGGTTCCACAAGCACGTGGCCATCTGAATGTAAATGACGCGGTCGAGATACAGTTCAATACACTTATTGACCCTGCATTGATCCGTGATCAGGGCAGTGATCTGCTCGAAGTAACCCTGTCTAATCAGGCAGTATCTGGATTCGTTAGTGCCAGGATAAACAACACAGGCAGCAGGATCATCTTCAGACCAACGGTTCCGTTTGAAGCTGGTAAAGAATATCGAGTAACCTTATTTGCAGGAATGGCCGCCCTTAACGATCAGGTGTTAAGTAACGATTACAGCTTCCGTTTTGTAGCTACAGATGAACACCAATTTATCATGCAACAGATATCGCCAGTATTCGGCGGGTGGCAGGGCGGTTATAGTATTGTTATCTCAGGTGAAAACCTGTTGGATGTGCAACGCATTGATCTCGGTGAGAATAGTGTAATTGTCGATGATTTTATCGAACATAGTGATACACAAATTGTTATCGCCGCACCTGCACTTTCTCAATCACCCGATGAGAACAAAGTCGTGGGTATGGTACTGGTCAGTAATGATCTATCTGACTTCCAGGGCGCCGCCTTTACTTACATTGCTGATCCAAAAATCCGTGGAATCGGCAAATACGATCCAGAATCTCAGGTGCTAGATAGATTTGATCATGCTTTCCATTACGGAGTTAGTGAATTTATCGGTGTCGATGCAACAGGTATTAGTGCCGCCACGCGTGTCTTCGTGAATGGTATACGACAGAACAATGTTGAACTGCGCGAAAGCAATATGCTGATCTTACGTATGCCATCCAATACACTGGGTGATGTTACCGTTACACTCGATAATAAGTTCGAGGGCAATGATAGTGATCGTGCTGCAGTTAATACAGATCTGAGTGTTTATCTGCTTGCAACAAATCGTCTGAATAAAACAGAAATAGTGACTCGCCACGATAGCTTGTTATTGACGGCGCATAATAATTCTCCAAATATAAATCCGCCTTCTATTGCTAACCTGTATACAACACGAGACTCGGAGATACCCACTTTCCTTGCTACAATTAACCCGGCAGACAAGATTAATTCGGCTGCCTTGAGTGGCCGGTATATCGTGCTCAACATCGGTGAAAGGCAAGAGCTCCAAATTTATGATATAAGCAATATTTATGCGCCGGAACGTATTAACGCCCTGTTGAATCCAGCACTAGTACAACATGGCAATTTACAACTGTTCGATGACACGTTCGTCAGCAGAGATGGTAATACCCTAAATGTCGGTTATGTACGAGGTTCCGGCTGGTTAACATATAATATCCCCGCAGACGTTCTGGATATTAAAGTTGACAGTAACTACATTTACCTATTGACTGATCTTTCTGTTGAAGTTCACGCTCTCAGAGAAGCCGGCATTCCGCTGGTCGCGACTTATTTTCACAGTCTCATAAATCCAGAATCGATGCAGCTTGATGGGCAGCATCTATTACTGTATGCCAAAAACAAGATCGAACTAGTCGATAACAGTACACTTCCTGACCAGGGCATCATGCGTCAGATTGGTGATGCCAATATCTCTGGTATTAGCAATATTTATTCGCTGCACGGTGAACTGATTGCGGCAAACACCGGAAACAAGTTGAGCGTTCTTGAATTAAGCACGGTTGATAATTTAACCGGTGTTTTAACTGTTTCACCTGGCGTAGAGATCGCCAACGTTGATTTATCACAGTCAAATAACATCAGTAATATTACGTTTGATCACAATATTCTAGAATGGTTAGAGGGGGATGCTTATTATGCCGCCAATATCCCGTTGCTAAATGCCTATGCGATTTCACCGGAGCATGTTATTAGTGAGGATGTACAGAGAATTAAACTGGCAGTCACAGGTAGTTTTGACGAATGGCAAAATGTCATCCTTGATGTACGCAAAGAATCACAAGATAGACTGCTAGCGGGTAATTCAAACATTCTGGGCCATGACATGAGCTTTACCCCCATTGGCGATGTCTATGAATTGGGTGAAAGTTATAGTATCAATGTATTCAATCAGCCTGAATCAAATTTGAGTATTGCGGCAAATATCGATCTGCCATGGCGTCTGCTTGCAGCCCCCCTATTTGGTATTGATACGTTCCAGGTGAGCGCAATTGCACCTGCCAGCAGCCTGACGAATGCGCAAACTGACTACATTATTAAGGGAAGTGATCTGCAGTCAGTGAATCGCATATTATTCAATGATCTAGAGGTAAATCAATCTGACTGGAGCATCAGTGCTGATGGTAACCGCATTAATATCAGTGCCGCAATCGCCGCACCGGGCTTATACAATCTTGTCGTTGAGCAACCCGGTCAGCGTGTTGTTTTACCTGCTGCACTGTTGGTTCAACAGGCGATTACTGTCAATACAATAACGGCAGATAACAATGCGGGAAGCAACCGGATCAGTGATTCTGGTAACACCACCGTTACACTCACGGGCCTGGGTTTTGCTGGCCCGCTAGATGTGCATATCTATGAAGCAAACAGTGGATTATCCCCCGCCAGCTCAAACAAGGTACGGCACTGGCTATCAGGAAACAATTTGCGCTTTACTACACCACCTGCCATCCACGACCATAATTATCAGGTTGTATTGATCAGAAACGAAACCGGTGAGCGGATTGATGTGCCTGACTTGTTAACAGGTATTGATGATACGCGGCCAATAATACAGGCGATCAATCCATTGACTTTTGCCTCCGCATTGCAAATCACGGCAAATGAATCAATAACGGCAACCGGTTTTAGTGTTGTCGAACAGTTCCGTGACTATTCCAGTAACGCAGACCAGGACATCAGCAATCAGTTTGAATTGGCAGCCATCGGCAACGAAGTATTTTTACGCACTAAACTCGGCGTTTCGCTCAGCAACAACCGTATCTATCAGTTAACTGTCAATGGCATTCAGGATTCACATGGCAACACAGTGGTAAACCACAGTGGCGTAACGAACGGGCGATATACTGCGACATTCACGAGCAGCGATCTGTTGTCTCCAGGAAATCAAACGCTGAAACGCAAACGTGATAATGCGAATGTCGATGCAGCAATGACGTTGACACGTGGTAGGACCTACGAGTTTATCCCATCGGCAGAGGATAACCTGGTAGCCAGTTCCAATCTTCGTTACGAAGCACGCATATCGACAAATAATGGATTAAGTTTCGGCGCACGGCTCACACTGCCAAGTAACACATTGGCCAATGGGAACTGCTCTGTAAGCAATACAAATAATCTGTGCATTAGTATTCTGTCCTCTTATCAGGATATGGTTATTCGGTTAAAAGTTTTCGACCCATCAGGTAATTTCTCCACCAAAGATTTTGCTATACACGTTATTGACCCTGTCATTAATATTGGCTCCGTGTTCACGACACCATCACAGGTGGATGAATTAAGTCGTGCAGATATCCAGTTTAATCTGGGTGGCGATGTTGACCTGTTAAACACAGCAACAATGTCAGTGTTAGGGGTGCGATATCCTGTCAATGTGATCTCAACCAGTGCAACGACAAGTCGTGTCAGCTTGAGTTATATCCATCCAAGACTGTCTGAGATTGCCCCAAGCGATCAAATTCTCGTCAAACTGGAACTGACCTATGGGTTTGATGGCGCTAAATCACTGGATGACCAGTACAAATTATTCCTCGACATCACACCACCAACAATAAATATTGTCTCACCTGGCAATGGTGATCGTATCGTGCTGGGCGATCAGACGGATATATTATTCAAGGTTTTTGATCGCTTTGCGATCGAGACTGTCGAAGCAAGCATAAATGGCGGCGCATTTACTGAGACGGCCTTCCCTAACCGTTACAGCTTTACTCCGCTAACACTCGATCCTGTAACCATTGCAGTGCGTGCGACAGATGCTAATGGAAATCAAAGCGCAATCCAAAGTATCACCGTACAACCTTATGATGCGACATTGGGCGAACCAACGGTGAATATTTTGTCACCTGCCAATGGCAGTGAATTCCATGAAGGAGAAGACGTTACCTTTGAATTACAAATGTTAAATGTAACGGATGCGCAACTATTTTTTGATATCGGTGGAGTAGAGTCTGATATCCGTAATCCTGCACCTGTCGATATCAGCCGTGCTGCTGATGCGGCAAGTCGGTTTGCCTTAACCGCAGCACTCCCAGTGGTTGGTGAAAACATTGTGGTAGTCGCCCGTTTACAATCGGGCAACCTCCAGGCTCGCCAATTCATTAATCTGGTGAAAGATGATGGCATCAGTGAAATACCGATACTGGAAGTTACTCCTTCAACCACTGTACTAACAGGAACCGAGGTCATGCTGCGTGCTATTGAACCGGCGAATATGACTGATTTCTCTGACACCTCTGTTATCGAAGTGAATGACCCGGTGGTTAATACTGCAATTTCATCATACGCTTATGATGGTCAGGCAAGATACCATCACGTGAGCGGGAATGGAACAGATATTCGAGTCAGTACGGTATTACGTGACCGCTCTGGCTTTGAGAAACGAATTAACAAGACCTTGCTCAAACAACCTTATTTCGGTAATACAGCAGCGACATTGGTACAACTTGCTCAGGATGAAACGCTACTCACAATGGTGAACGTAGCGAACATAAATCAAACGGGCGATGATATATTCTGGGCGCTGAATAAACGCAATGGTGGCTACCGAATAGAATCGGTAAGTGGTGTGGTTTCAGATCAGAACAATGGGGAGATAGTGAAGCTGGTGTCAAGTGGTGCTGGGCTGTTTGCTGAAGTCAATGTACAGGGGCAGCATCGTCTACTGGCATGGACTATCCAAAGTGGTGCACTGACACCGTCTCTTGATCAGGTGATTAGTGGTAACTTGATCGATGCAGAGGGTTACCAGATTTTTGTTTCAAATGGTCAGGCTGTCATAGCCTACATACTTGAACAGGGTTCTCTGCTCCCTGTTATCGGTGAATCCACTAATGAATCCATCATCAGTGCACATATCGATGCAGGTCGACTGTTCGTCTTAAGTGAAACGGGCCTTTATATCTATCATATCGATATCGCAAATGATGCCCGGTTAGTACGAGATGCCTATCTATCCCTACCGGCTATGGATGACTTTAGCATCAATGGAGACCAACTCTATATCTGGGGTGCAGGCAGGTTATTCCATAAACAGATTCTGACGGACTATAGCCTGGTTGATATGAATGAAATAACTATCAGCGGCGAGATCAAACCTGAAGCTGTGATTGATGGTGACATTACCTGGTTATTAATTGAGAATGGCGAAACACGTTGGTACGGTTATAAAGCAGGTGAGCTTATCGCTATCCTCAATAACAACATCACCGCCATGTTGTTTGATTCTGCCGCGGTTTATCAGTTACAAAATGAAAATAATATTTCGAGCATCGTTAAGATAAATCTGATTACTGAGAATATTGTTGCCACATTTGCACCACAGCTAACTGAGCAACCATTGGGCATCCTCATCGACAACATCACAAAGACGCAGTCACTCGGCGGTGAAGAATTGGTTGTCATGGATCAAAATGACCTTCGTTTACCCGTAACTCAGGTATGGAAGAGCAGCAGCAGACAGTGGTTCATCAGAAGAGCCGACCTTAATGCCGGTGAGCTACATATTGCCCGGGTTAATCGTGCCGGTAATATCGATACTGCTATCTTGCTCCGCAATGAGACGACATTCTCACTGGTTAGTCGCTTACATCCTGAAAATGCGACGTCTATGACACAAGGTGCCATTATTCCGTTGACACAAGTACTGGATGCGACCGCCAGAGCTGAAAATCAGTCTGTAAGCATTGCGGCGCAGACGCATCGCTCCATCGCTGCTGGTGCTGCGGCATCAAGCCAATGGACAATGCTCTCTGATGTTGATAGTAGTTTTGAATATGAGCACCAGATCAATGGATTGAGTGACAGCATCAATAACATTACATTATTGCCTAATCAAGCAGAGCTCGATGCCGTTGTTATCAGCCAGCCTGCAAATAATGCTGCCTTTACAGAAGGGCAACAAATGGAAGTGCGTTATCGGGCAACACAGGATACTGCTGATACACTAAATTATGTCCATATCAGGTTGCTTAATTTTAACCGCGAATTAGTCAGTGAGATCCGCCTGACGAACAACACCGGTAAACTACAGATCCGTCTGCCAGAAGTCACTGAACAGAGCAACTTCCTGGTCAATATCCGTGCTTATTATGGCACAAAATACCGTTACAGCGAATCTGAAGTCGGTATCAGAATTAACCCGAAAGTTTCAATCCCAGCATTCAAATTGCAAGGTTTAAGTCAAAGAGTAATGCTTGGTAGCAGATTAAGTCTATCGCTTGATCGCACATTGGCAGGTGACCTGACATCATCGATATTCATCTATGATCAAAATGATCAGTTACTGGCATCAGATGAAAAACAGATTGACTATCAAGTTACCGAAGGCATCGCGCGTCTGCGAGTACTAGCAACGATATCAGATGATTTTGGTAATAGTCGAAACGATGAACAATTTATCGATGTCATCGACCATTTCCGCTTTATCGAACAGGGCAGTGCGGTGCCGTTCAATTCTATCCTTCCTGGTGTTGGTAGTAGCTACTTCGCTCAAGGCCGTACGCTAGTGGACAATACGGGACAAATCCTGGCTGAATTTAATTCTACAATTACTGCCATGGCGCATCTGGGTGATCGCATCATACTTGCGCTGGAAAACATTGGCTTGATTGTGGTCAATCCATTTGATGTATTACGACCGTTCAGACAACTCAGTAATGAACCACTTAATGGAAAAGTGAGTAAATTACTTGTCAAGGGCGACAAACTTGCTGTTATCGTCGACGGAAAACTTAAACTGTATGATCTCGACGGTAATGCCATTGAACCTTCTGCTTATGCTGGAATAACCGGTACCGTATTTGACGTAATCAACCACCAGAACCATTTTGTCGCTCTGAGTAATCAGCAATTAGTTGTAATCAATGACAATGGCAGCATAGGTCAAACCATTCCCGGGCGATTTACTGCTATGCTGAAGGTGGATGAAGACATACTGCTAAGCAGCACGACTTTACTGTCGCTTATTGATAGCAAATATACAGAGCAAAAATTACCCGCTATTGTCGATGCAAATCGATTGCTGCTTTTAGGTGGCGATGTCATCGCCTTAAATAACAGAGGTGAAATGTCTGTTATTGATATCCGTGAAATCAGCCACCCTGATGTGATAGGCCGTTTTGATATCGGTGTAACTAATATCTCAAATGCTGTTATTGCCCAGGGGCAGTTATGGCTTGGTGGGAGTATTGGCCAACACTATAGCTTACAACGCCAGATCGATACGCCGCATGTGTTATATCAGGATGCTCTGCCACGCGGCATCATTAGATCGGTAGCCCTTAAACATGGTAATGCAATTGGAGCTGCCGACTACTATGGCTCGCAGATTATCGACAATAATAACCGCCAGCGCACCCTACAATATTACCCTGCACCTCGAACAGGGGCGACACATGAAATCGTTGTCCACGATGAAATCGCTTATTTAAGGCAGGACGATAATAAACAGATTGTTGCATATAACTTACGTACAGGTAAGCAGGATGCCACAGCCATTCTGGCCAACCGCGATTACCGGGCAATGACTTCTGCGTCCAGTTATCTGGTTGCTAGCTCGGGCAGCGAATTATATTTTGCTAATCATACAAGCTCGGCTGGTGCAGGGGTAACAGGTGCACTCACCATTGAACCAGGTAATGAAATAGTCGCACTTACTTCACGAGGCGATACAATCTTTGTCAGTACTCAGAGCGGCGTTATTTATCGCGTACGTGTTGGAGCATTGCCTATAACCGATGCCAATATTAAAATCGATGTACTGATTGCAGCCAGTGGTGCCGTCCGTCAATTGATCACCGATGGCGACTATTTGATCTACGCCATTGATGCAGACTTACATCGACTCAGACTACTTGATAAAGATGATCGGTTAATCACCATGTCTGGCAGTGTGACAGCGTTAGCGGTATCAAAAGATCGATTATTTGTTGGTATCAATGCCGATATTAGTATTATCGATATTAATAACTGGGCGTTGACACCTAATGGTTTAACGGGTACCGGTCGTGTAAGTTCGATTGCCGCCGAAAATAATCGCCTGTTAATTGGCCGTACCGATGCAGGTCTTGAACTGGTTGAATTGCCGCTGAACTGGTACGGTGTAAATGCCGCATTGGCAACACCATACTTTAGCCGCAGTTTCCAGCAGGCCGAGAATATATCGCTACAAATGCAGGATGCCGGTGATATCGCAATGGTTAATCTATCGATAAACGGGGACTACACAACAAGCGACATACAGGCTCCATTCGAGCAGAACTTACGTACACCTGCACAACTGCGCAATGGCCAGCCCTTTGATATTCGTGTAGATGCCGAAACGGTTTGGGGTGAGATAGTACAATCACAAGATCGTCGCGTTTTGCTACAGAGTCTTGATCAGATAAGCAATAGTTTCAGTGTTTCTCTGAGCATCAATGACATTTATATTCCAGTACCGCTGCAAATACGTGCAACGGTGTCTAACAGCACACAGCCTATCCAGCAAGTTGAGTTCTACTATTCAGCAGACATCAACGGCCCATGGGAGTTAATAGGCAAGCACTTTGGTCCTGATTATGTAGTTTACAAAAACTTTGATGAAATACAGAATGGTGATTACATCAAAGCCCGTGCCATCGATATATATGGCAACTTCACAGAGACACTACCAACAACTTTCGAGCGGCTTGCCGATAACATTCAACCAACGGCGCAAATCAGTCTCAGCGGAACCACACTAGGTGGCCAGCCGGTAGGAGGACACGAATACAGAGTGGATGTCGAACTAGATGATATTGGCAGCGGTATTGATTACGCACTATTGCGACGAAACAATGTCTTGATATCGGCAGCGTTTAATAATGGTTTGCTTAGCTTTAATGAAAAGCCTGTAGCAGCTGGTGATACGCTTGAATATGAAGTCTCCCTCTTTGATAACAGTGGTAATGTTACCGTAGTGAGCGAAAGCTTTACGGCCGTACCCGACATGCAACCTCAGATAACGAATGTGAGTACACCAGCACAAGTCAGAGAACAGTCGGATTTCGATGTAAGTGTTTTTGCCAACGATGACCTTGCCGTCAAACAGATCGCCATAGAGTGGACGGGACATCGCCTGGAACGAAATATCAGCTCCACATTAACCAATGCTACGGCAAGTTTTAATGTAACTGACTTACGTTCATTGCGTGTTGGAACGACACAGATAGAAACACTCAATGTCTTCGTGACAGACAGTTTCGGTCAGGTAACACAGTCACAGATTAATATTGATGTTATTCCAGACACACCACCCGATGCTTCACAGCTGGCAATCAACTTCCCGGCAAGTGGGTTTTTTAATGAAAACCTTCGTCTTGAAGTCAGCAATATCCAGGCAGCAGACGATGGTGGTCGCCTCAAAGTCGAAATTATCGAATTATCAGGTAGTGGAGATAAGATTATTTCAAGTAATGATAACGTTGTCGGAGACATTGTTAAGGCATCAGGTAAGCGTGATGCAACTAAAAATAATGATACACAATTTCTGGCAAAAGTTCGTCTTACTGACAAGTTTGGACAGACAGACGAAAGCGCGCCTCAACTTATCACTTTAACACTGTATCCGAATAATCTGGAGTTTGTTGCTGAGAATGACAGCACGGTTAATCCGGCGTTTATCGAAGCAGGAAAAATACTCACATTGGCTACTAAAGTAACTGATTCGGCTAACAGACCTGTGCCAAATCAGGAAATAAGATGGTATCTACTAAATTTGGAAACCAGGGAAATAATAGACTTTACCAGTACTGCATTTACCGCCAGTAATGGTGTTGCTGTCATTAATGAACCTGCATTGTTCAAAACCGGTTTTTACCGTGTGTTCGCTGAGCTGGCAGATGTGAGGTTTAAAGCTATCTCGCCTGCCGTCCATGTGTTGCAGGTATTACCAGGTGATCCAGCACAATTAGTTTTTGAAAAACTACCCCCCGTTCTGCCTGCAGCAGAACTGTTCAACCTGGTCATGCACGTGGAAGATGCAGGTGGTAATCGTGTCAATGTTGGTAACAGTGAAAATGTAGTAATCACTATTAATGAGCCACGTTTCCAAATCGCATTTGCCAATGACGTTGATGTCAATTATCAGGCCACACAGGTTGTCGCCAACGTTGCTATCAATAGCGGTACAGCTTCATTGCAAGTGGCCGCGAGCACTGTTAAAGGCATACATCAATTAACGGTGTCTTATCCGGATACGGTATTGTCCACACTTTATGACAATGATGGTATAAGTGAAACGCCACCTGTATCGGTGAACGCTCTGAACCTGAATGTGGTCGCCGCACAACCACGTGAAATGCAAATGCAGATCGTCTCAGTGGACAATCAACAGTACGGCGATGTAAACCGTATCGAAGTCGACGAAACCGTACATGTTCAACTTCGACTAGTTGACGAATTTGGTAACACGGTAGAGAGTACATACGATGCACTGGGTACGGGTACCGATTCTGACTACATAGCCACCCTTTCTGCCACAGGTAACGCGCTCATCAACGCATCTACACCCATAGAAAATATCACAATGACAAAAGGTGTTGCCGATTTCACTGTGCAGAGCAGTAATATCGAATCAGTTGATGTCAACCTGGATTCTATAATACCGATCACCAGTGGATTTGACACAAATGAAACCTTAAACATTAATTTCCTGAAACTGCGCCCGCATATTGTTGCTGCTGCTTTTGAAACTGCGCTGGATAATACTAATCCAGCGATTATCTTTACCTACAGTGAAGATATGCAGCTTGACGTTGTTGCAGACTGGGCTGTTTCTCTTAACAACAACCCAGAAGTGGTAACCCTGTCTGTTGATACCACAAGCCTGCGTGTTGAGCTGGCTGCAAACGTATTATTGAATCAGTGCTACGGTTATGACACCGAGACACTGGAAATCAGTGCGCTGAATAATGAACTGGAAAAACTGAAACAGATTGGCGAAGTCTGTAGTCCACGAATAGCAATACCACAGCAGGCCGTTAATTATGCATTGGAAACACGAAGCTACACAATTAATGCCGACTTTGCGACGGGTATCGTTGCATCTGAAATCACTACTGGCAGTGCTGTTGTAAATGGTATCAGTCAGCCATTCGACTGGTCAGCAGGTAGTGTTATCATGCCAGACATCACCGCGCTTGGTTTAGCTGATGGTAGTATCACAACGGTGTATCTATCCGGCAGTTATCTGAATGAAGCCGTACGTGTTGCTAATGGCATAACCGTACGAGTATTGACACTTACTGGTGATTTTGATTTAGATGGCCTAAGCAATGAATTTGAAGCATCAACCAGTGTACTTGATCCTACTAAATCCGATACTGATGGTGACGGTATCCCGGACGGCGATGAAGACACCGATAATGATGGTATAAGTAATATCGATGAATTTATTGCGGGTACTGATCCTGAGAATCCAGATATAACTCCACCAACTATTGCTAGCATTGTACCGGCAGATACAAGTACCAATATTGATACCCAATCAACGATTACTGTGACCTTCACAGAACCGCTGCAAACAACTTCGGTCACTGATGGTGTTATCATTCTCAGTCAGAATGCCACCGAGACAACCGGTGTAACAACTTTAGCTGCCGATGCCCTGAGTGTCAGCTTTAAACCAGATCAGGCATTACTTGGTACCACCGAATACACCATCAGCATTCAAAATGTGCGTGATGCTGCCGGTAATCTTCTGGCTACACCGGTAACCAGCGTGTTCATTACTGATGTGAGCAACGTTAATCTTCCGCCTGTCGATTATCCTGCGGTCGATAAGGTCTTCGATAATGTAATAGGGCTGTATGAATTACCTGGTACTACCTCTTCGTATGACTTGCCTACTGTCGAGGTACAGGGGGCTGTAGCATATGTCGCTTATCTAAAAGAGTTATATATTATTGACATAAGCACACCGGAATCACCACAACTATTGGGTAGATATAAGGACCCTGCCTGGGTAGACAATCCTGAAATATCGACTTTAAAAGATGTAGTAGTGTCGGGTAATTATGCGTACGTGGCAACAGGAAGTCGTTCATTTGGTCTTTATATTATTGATATAAGTGATCCCGTAAATCCGATACATGTATCAACCTTTCAAGATATCTTCCTGACACCTTATAGCATCGAAGTGATAGGTAATAATGCCTTCATTGCAAGTGACAGCAATATGACCATTCTGGATGTTAGTGACCCAACAAGTCCTTTGGAAATCAGCACTATCAATGCACCAGGTGGAGGGACTTTCTTTGGTGGTAAAGCAAGCCACATAATTAGACATATCAGTATTATAAACTCACATGCCTTTGTGTTATGGGGCGGAGGCGACTTAGGCATTATTGATATCAGTGATGTTAATAATCCCGTAAATGTAAGTGGTAATCTGGTGGAGGGCGCTGGATTAGAAGGGTTTAATGATGTTGCTATTGTAAATGGTGTGGGGTACATCGCCGCAGATACCGGTTTATATGTTTACGACTTAAGTGATCTTTTTGCTCCCACGGTATTGGCTACGCTACCGTCCTTAAGTGGGAATAGTGTTTCAGCTATCGGCAACACCCTTTACATACACAGCGACAACACATTTAAGTCTTTGGATATTAGTACACCGACTTCACCGCAGTTGCTTACTGAGATTGCAGATGGCGGTAGCAAAGGAAAGATCATCGATAATCTTGTTTATTCCGTCGATAGCGATGCCTTAAAAGTGATAGACATCAATAATTTAAACCCTGTAGTCACCCCCGTTCCACAAGGACTATTCGTTACTCCTGATGGTGCCACTGTCGGCAGTGATATGCGTGATATTAAACTCGTTAACAATACAGCTTATGTTGCAGACTACAATCTTGGTCTACAAATCCTCGATGTAAGTGATGAACAAAACATACAGCTACAGGCAACATTGCTTGTTCCATTTGCCAGTCGGATAACGATAGAGAATGCTGTCGCTTATATAATTTCTGATAAAACACTGCATATCATTGATGTGACTGATTCAGTGAATCCAACGACGCTGTCAACCTTCACACTATTTTCTACCGCATCTGAAATATCTGTACAGGACAACATTGTTTATGTATCCGAGACATTCGATGGAGTGGAAATCATAAATGCCGTCGATCCATCAAATCCTCAGCTTGTAACACGCTATGATACAAACGGTAGTGTGCAAAGCGTCAGTGTTATAAATAATAACGCTTTTGTTACTAATGAAGATAACGGTTTGATCACCCTTGATATCAGCGATATAACAACGCCAGTAGAAGTTAGTCGCTATAGCAGCAATGCAAACGTTCATGCAGTAATAGTCAGCAATGATAAAGCCTACATCGTGGGTAATTCTCAGACGACAACAAACAGCGATACATTCCAGATTCTTGATACCAGTGAGATAACAACTGCGGTGCAGAACATACAACCTGAAATAATAGGTAATTACAGTGGCACTATCCAACCCGTTATCATGATTGATTCTTCAGGAACTTCGGTTGATTTACATACTTTTACCATTACCGAACCGATGGATGTAACAATCGAAATTACTTCAGCAGAGTTTGATTCATACATCTACCTCTACAATAACTTGCTGGGTGATCTAATTTACATTGCCGATGACGACAATAGTGGCTCTGGTGCTGGTTTATCCAGGATTACGGCAACACTTTCACCTGGTGACTACAGCGTTAGCGTGGGCAGTGCATTCCTTTCACAGAATGATGCTACCAACCCTGTCAATAATACCGGAACCGGAACGGGAGCATACAATTTACTTGTAAGCAAAACCATACCCACACCTAAGATGTCGCTATTGGGTAGTATGGAAGTACCCAAAGGAACAGAGGATATAGTTATCGATGGAGATTTTGTATATCTCATGAGCCAGAATGAGGGCGTGCAAGTCATGAATGAAGGTGTGCAGGTGATAAATATCAGTGATCCATTAAAACCTTACCTGGTAGCACATTACGCCAGCTCCTGGCCCACAGTCATTGGCAATGTCATCGTGACAACGGGTATTGATGTGAACAGCAGTCATATATTTATGCCTGATCGATTTGAAGGGCTGAAACTATTTAGCAAGACTAACGATTTCCGTGTAGTGAGCAAAACACAGACATCGTTGGGAGTTGAGTACAACCTGACGTGGACAATTGATCGGACTACACCGGCCCCAGCAGTTAAGTGCGCAGTGCTTAAAGGCAGCTGTACAGTAACAGCAGTAGATACAGTGAATAGAACCGCTACGGTATTCTGGGAGCCTTCAATCTACAGTGGAGATTATGGAATAGCCTTTGCCTTAGGTGGGCAGGCATCGTTTATTTCCACGAGAGACAGTATAAATTGGATAACTGATTTAGGGCCAGAGCCAGTAGCAGAGTTATTATTTGATTTTACGGGGACTATAACACCTGCTTTTACATCTGGTTCCCTTCAGAGCCATGTGATTGATTTTAGAGCTGAGGCAGCGCCAACACAGATACAAATTGAAGTTGTCTCATCCAGTTTTATACCGCATCTGTATCTTCTTGATGCCAGCTCATTTTTTGAATTTACAGTTATAAGTGATGCATTCGGTGCAAGTCCTAATTTACCTCAACTTACCGCTACACTTAACCCTGGCGCTTACGTGTTAACCATTGGTCGTGCACTAGTGAGTGTGCCTGATGTAACAGACCCTCTAAATCGAACAAACCACAATGAACTAAGCGGCCCCATCGGTGATGGAGCATATGAAATCACAGTGAAAAAATTACCCGATGGTAGTTTGGTTCCACCGGACGGAGGACTTATCCCTCCAGATGGTTTACCCTAATAATGGTCGGTACACGCGATTCAGAACAAATAAAGATATTTAATTAAATTATATAAAATTAGTGAGAAAATACAGTGAAAAAAATAATATTAATAGTGATTGTGGCATTGCTAACAGCCTGCTCTGGTGATCAGAGTGAAGTGTTGGCAACCGTAAATGGGCGAGATGTAACGGCTGACGAATTTAAAGCCTACGTGGCGTTTAAACACATCCAGATACGAGATGATAAGCATAAAAAGGCCTTGCTCAAGCAATACCTGGAACGTGATGCTCTTAGCGATAGTATAGAAAGCCAATATGATAAAACAACAAAAATAAAAATTAAGGCAGAGCTGGATGATTTCAGAAGACAGATTAATATCAGTCGTTATTTTGAAACCTATTTAAAAAACACCGTTACGGATCAAAAAATTCAGAATTATTACGCGACACATGAAGATCAATACAGTGATACCAAAGTCCATGTCGCTCACATATTAATTCGTTTGAAAAAGAATCTGTCTGAAACAGAGCGAAAAGCAAAGCTGACTATAGCGACAGAGGCGTGGTCAAAATTGAAAGCTAATGGTGATATGAAAAAAATAGCGGATAATTATTCTGAAGACAGGATTTCTGCAAAAAAGGGTGGCGATCTGGGCTGGCTTAGAAAAGGTTCTATCGATCCAAAATTCAGTAAAAAAATATTTGAGATGAAAAAAGGCGAAATTTCTGAACCTTTTGAAACCAGTTTTGGATATCACATCGTGAAAGTTATCGAAGAACCAAAAGTAGTAAAAAAACCATTTGAAGCCGTTAAAGGTGATATCCGTTATTTATTACGGCAACAGGTCAAACAAGCAAAACTTGATAGTTTGAGAGCAAAATCAGAAATAAACTTACATGAATAATCATGAAAATTTTTAAATCATCAATATGGCTAACAATAGTCTGTCTGTTGTCAGCTTGTGACAACGCGGCAAACGATTATTCGCCAGCAACGCAAGCACAACCTGAAAAAGCTGTAAGCGATGTTGCTGGGGTCGTATTGGCAACCATTGATAGCGTAGAAGTTACAAAATCACAGCTTGATCTGCTGCTCATTAATATGTTTGGCAAATACAGAGCCATGAAAATGGATTCAGATAGCCGTCAACGTGCACTTGATAGCGTGTTGGCTAGTTATGCGTTATCGAAAGAGGCTGCCAGGGAGCTGTCTGTAGAGAAGGTGAGGTTTATAGAAGAGGAAACACGTGTTTACCGCGAGAATCTTCTTATCAATGCTTACATGCAAACAAAAATGAATGCAGCTGCCCTGAGTAATGAAAATATAAAACAGTACTATGAAAAAAACATCGAAAGTTTTGGCGGTAAAACTATCAAGGAATACCAGTTATTAACCACAAGAGAAAAACTGTCCGAAGAATCCTGGGACGAATATATGGCGATTATCGCAGCAAATAAGAACGAGGAAAAATTACAAACAATAAAACAAAAACTTGAGAAGAAAAATTTTGAAGTACAGCTGCACGCGGGAGTACTGAATAAGGATTTATTTAACGCACGCCTGTATCAATTCATTGATTCTCAGGCGCTAAATAAAATTTCAGAAATATCTTTTATTGATGGGAAACCCTATCTGGTTGAAATAACCAATGTAGAAAAACTAAAAGCTAAACCACTAGCAGAAGTGCGAGATAACATCCGAAAAACACTCGTACTTCAACAACTAAAGAAGACGATAAAAGAACAATCAGCTAAAGCATTGGCGAATTCTAAAATCGTATATCGTAATCGATAAGAGTTACGCGGCAAGGAAATAGAATCAATATGAGAACAGGAATACCTAACAGAAATTATTTTTCAATCATACCGGTAACGGAATGGTTGCGTTTCTGTTCGTATTTGAAAAGCAACCTCATTACTGCAAGCAAGCTGCTGGTTATAGCCGCCCTGTTATTGACTATCACCGGCCTGGCGCATGCACATACCTACGAAGCTGAATCAGCCGAAATGAGTGATGCATATATTGAAAATATTGAAATCGGCTATTTTGGTAGTGGATATGCCTGGTGCCGACACAGAGGAAGCTTGCGGTGGAATATCACTACTACTCAAGATGGTGTCTATGAACTGGTATTCCGTTATGCGCTCAGACGTGGCAAACATAATCTCAATGTCTATGTTGATAATGAACTTGCACAATATAAACAGACTTTTACAAATACAGGTTCATGGAGCACCTGGGGCGAATCCAGGCTCCGTGTTTTTTTGAGTGCAGGCACCCATACAGTTAAATTGTATAATCGCTGGAACAGTCGTCTCTTTGTGGATTCACTTACAGTATTACCTTTGAGCATGGCTCAACCAGGTGTTGCCGTGGGTGATAACCTGCTTTATGAAGCAGAAGAGGCGTTGCTTAATCGAGTTAAAATTAAAAACAAAAAGCCGGGTTTTACTGGTACAGGATACATTAAATACAGAAAATTTGCGTCTGCTGATTTTGCAATTGAAACAGCACTACCTGGCGAATACGACTTTAAATTTCGTTATATGCAACATAAAAAACGCTGGTGGTTAGCAATTTTTGTAGATGGTATTCTCGATCAAGTTGTAAGGCCACTTAAAACTGTTAATAACAGCTGGTCAGAATTTACATTGAATCGCAGTTATACTTTT
>DRLG01000230.1 GCA_011053135.1 Chromatiales bacterium | reverse complement strand
CTTTTCACGTTGACCAACGGTAATGCCGGCAACTACCTTCAGATTGGCATTAGAGATGCCACCTAAACCACCAAACCGTTTCATCATCCAGCCGGCACCTAGAATCATTAACAGTACAACAGATAAGCCTGCTACTATTTGTAGAATATTGCCCGCCCCCATCACATCAGGAACCTTCTGAATCTCTACTGCTGCCTCATTTGCGAAAACAGAGAGTGGGGCCACTAGCAAGGAAAGTACAGGGATCTGTTTAAATACCATCATCTTAAGCCATCAACTATTTAAGTTTCTTGACGCGTTCAGCCGCACTGATGACATCTGTCAGTCGAACACCAAATTTCTCATTCACTACAACCACCTCTCCATGAGCAATCAGTGTTCCATTAACAATCACATCCATCGGTTCACCTGCAAGACGGTCTAATTCAACCACTGACCCCTGGTTTAACTTAAGAAGGTTCCTGATATTAATTTTGCTACGCCCAATTTCTACCGACACGGTAACGGGGATATCAAGGATCATCTCGATATTCTCTTCCATCGCGTTTGCTGGCGATGAATCTGCCTGAAGGTTCTGAAAGTCAGCTGGTGCAGCCTCTGGTACTGCCTGTGCTTCTGACTCCGCCTGCTCATTCATAGCAGCAGCCCAGTCATCACCTACTTCATCAGTGTTATCAGTTGTATCATTCATGCTTACTACCCCGTTACTGTTTTAAGCTGCTTAGTACTTTCGGCAACCACGCGTTCTGTTATTTTGATCGCATTCTTCCCTTCTGATACACCAAACCGTCCCCTAAACAGAGGTATCTCTTCAACCCGAATGGTGACACTCTCTGGAAGCTCAATTGGAATGATATCCCCCTTCCTAAGCGAATTAAGCTCTTCAAGTGTTATCTCTGTCTCTGCTAATACACTGCTAATCTCTACATCAGCCTCTTTTACCTCTTCTACAAGCGCAATGGACCAGCGGTTATCATTTTCATCCCTGTCACTTTGTACACCGGAATCCAGGAGCTCACGGATGGGTTCCACCATTGAATAAGGTAACGTCACATGAAGATCTCCACCCCCTCCTTCAAGCTCAACATGAAAGGTTGTCACCACCACAACTTCACTCGGGCTAACGATGTTTGCAAAGTGCGGGTTTACTTCGACTCCCTGACACTCGAAAGTGACCGGCATCACTGGATGCCACGCCTCTTTCATATCTTTATAGCTTAGATCAAGCATCATCTGGACGATGCGTTGCTCAGTCGGGGTAAACTCCCTGCCTTCAATCTTGGCGTGAAACTTTCCTTCTCCACCAAAGAAGTTATCAACAACTGTAAAAACAAGCTTAGGGTCAAAGACAAACAGCCCTGTTCCCCGGAGCGGTTCAACCTTAGTAAGGTTGAGGCTCGCAGGGACAAAAAGACTATGTACATATTCTGCAAATTTGAGCATCTGCACACTGCCAACAGAAATCTCAGCGGTACGCCTTAGCATGTTAAACAGACTTACTCTAAAGTGACGTGCAAAACGTTCGTTAATCATCTCCAGCGTAGGCATGCGCCCACGTACAATTCTGTCCTGACTATTAAAGTCGTATTCATGCGCCGTGCCATCATCGAGCGGCTCATCATCTTCTGAATCGATATCACCGCCAGTCACACCATGAAGCAGCGCATCAATTTCGTCCTGAGTTAATAGATCATTGACAGACATTTCGACTTCCCACGTTATTGCATAACAAAGCCGGTGAAATAGAGTGCTTCGACATCGTTTTTACTGCCCTCTTCTTTCAGAATGCTACGGAGCTCTTCTAGTGCAAGATCGCGTAGTTTCTGCTTCCCTGCTGCATTTGTGATCATTTCAAAATCGAGATCACTAAAAAGAACCAGAAAATTATTCTTTATCTTTGGCATATGCGTTGAAATGGCATCAATCACATCCTGATCCCTGGCCATCACTTCAACATTAATCTGTAGATAGCGGATCTGGTTTTTATCGATAAAATTGACCACAAATGGTGACTCAAAGGCGAGATAGATAGCCGGCTCTTTTGATTCCTTTTTCTTTGATTTTTTAGGCTTCTTCTCCTCATCTGCCACCACTTCTTCATCACTTACAACCTCTTCCGTACCTGGAAAGACACCTGCAAAATAGAGTGTCGCTACCACGCTACCAACAATGGCCAATAGCACTGACAACACAATCACAATCACCTTCAGCAGGTTTCCTTTCGGTTTCGGTGCCGGTGCGGCTTGCTTAACCTCTTCAGCTTCTTCATCTAATGGCATAACCTGTGTCCCTTCACATTTGTTTAATAAGCATGTTCCCCACCTGACTATGCAATCATTGAGCCAGCAAAGATTTTTAAAAATAAACCTTATTAATCAGAAAGATAATTAATAATAGCGCGAGTGCGACATGAATTTGACACTGAAATTTGCGCTTTAGAATAAGTTGCCGGCAAAAGCATGACGCCAGGAGTAGCGTGCACCCAGCCGACTCAGGTCAAATGCAGTGGTTAACAGCAGTCGCGGCGACCACTACTATTTATTGATGACATTGATGGGCGTCAGAGCAAACTGCTATCAACGATTGCTGCTATATTTGTCGTAAGCCATCATGAGAATCGCACATGAATCCAGATGATTTTCCTACAACAAATAATCAGCAGCCGCTATCTCTCAGCTTTAGAACAAGCTCTGACGAATTAATTAAACCCATATAATTCAATATATTAAACTAAACAATAGTAATTCAGATTCGCTTCTCTGTAGCTCATACCCTCTTAAGCCTGAAATAAATCACATATTCGTGACCCACCTCACAGCAAATATGACCCAATAGCGCTACATTCTTTAGTAATAATGACGATATATAGAGTAGATGAGCGTTTGAAAGGCAGGATTATGCAATCAGTACTATTACTAAATGCAAAAGGCGGTAGCGGCAAAACAACCATTGCAACAAACCTCGCATCACTTTACGCTTCGGCTGGCTTCAAGACAGCGATTCTTGACTACGACCCTCAGGGCTCTAGCCATTACTGGGGTTCACTACGCGACAGCACAGAGCACGCACCCGTTCATATCATTGATGCGAGCCATAAGCGGACAGGCATCACGCGCGCCTTTCAATTGAAAACACCACCGGATACTGAGCGTGTCATTATCGACACCCCTGCGGGTATTAGTCGCGACCTGCTACGTGAAGCTGTTGACCGCGCTGACATTATTGTTATCCCTGTCACACCCTCTCCGATCGATATCCATGCAAGCGCTGAATTTATCCGCGAACTGATGCTTACTATTAAAATGCGCGCGGCGAGTATCCCTATCGGCATTATTGCCAATCGAGTGCGCCAACAGACCCCAATCTACCAACCGTTGGAACGCTTTCTTGATTCTCAAGATATCCCATTTCTTGCAACGCTAAGTGATAGTGACCACTATATTAGCGCCTCGGAAAAGGGGGTTGGCATCCACGAGATGGAACCCTCGCTAGTGACCCAGGAACGGATAGAGTGGGCACCGCTGGTTAAATGGATCGGCGAGCACCTTCCCCACACCTCGTCACCAGGCGAAAACCTGCTATTGAGAGCTGCGGCAAATTAACAGTAATTGAATGCCCTCAAGATCAGGCGCTATTATCTTCACTCATTAATAGTGCATGAAACTCATTCGCTGGCAATGGCTGGCTGAAAAGATACCCCTGTAGATAGTCACAGGCGTAGTAACTCAAGAAATCGACCTGTCCCTGCTCCTCTACCCCTTCGGCAACCACCTCTAGCTTTAGACTATGCGCCATTGCGATCACTGCGGTAACAATTGCCGCATCTTCAGAATCGCTGGTTACATCACGAATGAAAGAGCGATCAATCTTGATCATATCGACCGGGAAGCGCTTGAGGTAACTCAGCGATGAATAGCCTGTACCAAAGTCATCAATCGATAACTGCACTCCCAGCTCTTTTAAGAGACTAATATTAGCAAGTGATACTTTATCGTTCTGCATCAGTACTGTCTCGGTAATTTCGATATCAAGTAGCGATGGTGGAAATTGATGCTCGTCGATCGCCTCGCGAATAACATCAACGAGTGCCTCATCTCGAAACTGCTTACCCGACAGGTTTACCGCCATTCTGAAAGGTGCACCAGTCAATCCAATAATCGCTTTACCCTGCTTACACGCTGCATTCAGTATCCAGGCGCCGACATCAATAATTAGCCCCGTGTCTTCTAGCAACGGAATAAATTTATCAGGCGCTACCAGCCCCAGATCAGGGTGATGCCAGCGAATCAGGGCCTCTGCACCGACAATACGACCACTCTCCATTGAGACCTGCGGCTGGTAAAATAGCTCAAACTCATTCCGCTCCTGCGCATAACGCAAACTTGTTTCCAGCGACAACCGCTCAAAGGCACGAGCGCCCATATCAGTTGAATAAAACTGGTAGTTGTTTCGCCCGGTATCTTTTGCGCGATACATCGCCGTATCGGCATTCTTGATCAGTGTATTGGCGTCGGTACTGTCATCGGGTGAGATGCTAATCCCGATACTGGCCGACAGATAGAGCTTCTGGTTATGAATTTCGTATGGCTGCGAAAGTACTTCAATTAGTTTCTCAGCAACCTTCGCCACCGCTTCACTATTTGGCACCTTCTCTAATAGCAGGGCAAATTCATCGCCACCAAAACGGGCCACCGTATCACGGTCACGCACACAGCTTAACAGGCGTGCAGGTACCTTCTGGAGTAGCAGGTCACCCACGCTATGCCCTAGTGTATCATTGATATTTTTGAAGCGATCCAGATCGATAAACATCACCGCACAACGCTGTTCGGCACCGCGCGCCTGCTTGATTGCATTATTGATACGTTCGACTAGTAATACCCGATTTGGCAGGTCGGTCAGGATGTCGTGATAGGCGAGATGATGCAGACGCTCTTCACTCTGCATACGCTCGGTAATATCCTTCCCGGATGAAATAAAATGGGTGATCTTGCCATTGCTATCCTTGAGCGGTGAGATAGTTTTCTCTTCGTAATAAAGAGAGCCATCCTTTTTGCGGTTGATCAGCACATTGCGATAAACCTCTCCACGTAAAATACCGAGCCAGAGCCTCTCATACTCCTTCTTGTCATTTCGTCCCGACTTGATAATCGAAGGGCTATTGCCACACGCCTCCTCTTTACTAAACCCTGTGATCGCTTCAAAGGCAGGGTTTACATATTCGATCACGCCGTGGCGATCTGTAATCATAATCGAATCAGCTGTCTGCTCTAGCGCGCTGGAGAGTTTGGCCATCTCCCACTCTTTCGCCTCGATCGCCTCTTCATGCACCCTGCGCCGTTTAGTAATATCACGAGCACAACCGATAAAGAGCGAACCATCACGCCCATCCAGCATGCGAATATTTATTTCAACAGGGATCTTCTTACCACTCCTGGTAACATGCACCGTCTCGAACAGACGACTCTTATGTTGCAACACATAATGCACACAGCTCTGCAGCTCATCCTCCATACCGGGAAGATTAATATCCATGGGGGTCATTTCCAATAGCTCATCCTTGCTATACCCTAAACGCTGGCACATCGCCTGATTCACATCGATAAATTTTCCGGGGCCATGCTCCGCGCTAATTTTTACCACAAATAACGCATCATTATTACTATCAAAAAGAAGTGAATAGCGCTGCTCAGATTCATCTTTCTCCTGTGAGAGGATATGAGCATTTCGCACAAGCATTCTGGTATAGCGCTGTTCGCGATAGAGAATCAACATCACCAGTAACGTCACCAGAATGCCTGCAGAGAGTATTAACCAGGAGCGCCAGAAAGGCATGGTCGCTAAAAACTCAGTGGATGGCCTGAATAACAACCCCCACTGCTGCCCATGATGATTCAACTCCAGCTCCAGCATCATGTCAGCAGCGTCCCCTGCACCATTATCCCCAGTGGTGAGCAGCCCCTCTTCTACCGTTCGCCCTCGTCGAAAATAGAGCAATGTTCGCTCATCAGGGCTCACCTGATCATATACCCAGACATCAAGGGTAGCATGTGACGAGTCCTGTAGCGCCTCATCAATAAAATCAGCCAGTCGGAATACACCGATCGCATACCCTTCCAGTAGTTTACGGCGAGCCGCAACGGTCTGAGGTACAACATCACCATGATATACAGGCTGGAGGAGTGTATAGGCGTACGGCTCGCCCTCCATGCGCTGTTGCGTGATCCGCTTGCTGACAAGCATTTCTCCGCTATCTCGTGCCTCTTCAAGCACTTCCCGCATCACCTCATCTGAGGCAAGGTCAAACCCTAGCACTCGTTCGTTACCCTCATAGGGCTCTACAAAATAGACAGGGAAATACTCTGCGCGACCCTGAGCTGTCACCAGCTCTCCGCTCGCGCTATTTTCAGTAAAACGAAAATTATCATAACCAGCGCGGCGTGCCTGCGCTTCGTATTCGTGACGCTCAGCATGCGGCACTCTGGGCACCCATTCGAGCGCTCGGGTATCGGCATGTTCAAGTAGCACTGCACTGACAAAGGCAGCGAAAGCAGCGCGATTGGTGGTATCTGATGAGCGGTGAAAATTGGCAATAGAACGCACCGCTTCCTGATGCCTGCCTACTTCATTCTCAATCGCTGAAAAATAAGATGTGGCAACCGACTCAAAGCGCGCCTGAAGCCTCTGCTGTTCCCAGTCAAGCACCCAGAAAAAAAGAGCAAAGGAGCAGAGAGAGCCGACAATAAAGATGTATGCTAATACCTTCCCGTGGGATTTTGTTTTCATACTCTTATCTATTGCCACCCTTGCCCACCCCCTGTTTCAGTACCATATAATGGGCCTGGTAGAATCAATGATCACGAACCCCGGTTTTCAACATATTATTGCCCCCTCTACCTTAAAACAAGCATTCATGATGCATCGCATGACAGCGCCTCTTCAGGTGACACTTTTCCAGCCTTTACCAACCGAATCAGATCGTCACCCAACGGGACCATCCCGCGCTGTAGCGCCTTCTCGAGAAGTAGCGGCCGATCAGCCTTTATATTGATCAGCCCCGCAATCACCTCATTTACGATCAGCACTTCACTAACTAACGTGCGCCCCAGATAACCACTCTGGTTACAGCGGTCACAGCCAGTTCCAGACTGGAGGGAATCACTGTCTGAAAGTCTCATCAACGCTTTCGTAGCAGCATCGACAGATACTGGGGTGGCACAGTGGTGGCAGTTCAGCCTCACCAGGCGCTGCGCTAAAATTCCCCGCAGCGTTGCGGCCAGCAGGTAGGGCTTTACCCCCATATCAATTAAGCGCAGCACCGTGCTCACGCAGTCATGCGTATGCAACGTGCTCAACACAAAGTGGCCTGTTAACGCGGCCCTGTTGGCGACCTCAGCTGTCTCACTATCGCGAATCTCACCCACCATAATCACATCAGGGTCATGGCGTAACACACTCCTTAATACACGCGCAAAATTGACCTCGCGTGAGGCTGCCACCTGAATCTGCTCGATGCCGGTCATCTCATATTCCACCGGGTCTTCAATCGTGATGATATGCGCCTGCTCTTTCTTAATCTCATTCAGCAGTGCATATAATGTAGTGGTTTTACCCGAACCGGTTGGCCCTACCACCAGCAGTAAACCGCTGCTTTTTGTCAACAGTGCCGCGATCTTTTCCTGGCCTGATCTAGCTAGTCCCAGTCGAGATAATCGCTTAACACCTGTCTCTTTATCCAGGATTCGAATCACCACGCTCTCCCCATCGATGGTGGGAATCACTGAGATACGCAGATCGATATGACGCTTGCCACGCATCAGCCTGATGTGACCATCCTGCGGCTGGTAGCGCTCAGCGATATCCATCGCGGCCAGCACCTTGATACGGCTGACCAGCGGACGGAGCAACGATTTATCCATTGCACGCGCCAGCTGCAGCTGTCCATCGACACGGTAATAGACCTTAATCCCCGCCTTACCAGGACGTATATTGATATCCGAGGCGCCACGCACAACACCTTGCAGCACAATCGCACTCAGCAGTCGCACAAGCGGCCGCTTTTTTGCCTGGGCCTCGACCACATTCATCGCTTCCACCTGCCCTCCATGATAGGTGAGTGGCGCAAGACGCTTATCCTTCATCGCCTCATACTCATCAAAGCGGCTGTAGTATTTGCTCTGCGCCAGCGCGATATCGCGTAGTGGTGCGATCACCGCTTCAAGCTTCAGATTAATGGCAAAGGTCAGCGCCTCAAGGCTGCTCAGGTCCAGCGGATTCTCCATCGCCACCACCAGACGCCTGCCCAGTACCACCAGCGGCATAATGTTATATCGGAGGGCGACTTCAGCCGGTATATGCTGCAGCACCTCCCGCGCAATCTCAAAGTCATCAAGCCGAACATACGGAATGCCAAATTTCATCGCCAACGCCTGATAAACCTGCTCCTGCGAAACCAGCCCCTGATCCACCAGCATCACGCCCAGACGCTTCTGAATACCTTTTCTCTGCTGCTGCAACAGCTCATCAAGCTGCTGATGGCTAATCAGGCGTTGATTGTTGACAAGAATTTCACCCAACTGACAATTCAACATCGGTCTCTGTAACGAGAGCGCCGTGCACAACTCATCCTGACTCCTGATCACTTCGCCCTGCATCTCCTCTCTCCCTGTCGTCTCTGCCAAGGGCTGTCATTAAACCCAGCTGTTAATCCATTAACACCCCATAATCAGATTAGCACTATTCCCTCACCGGCCTACCTGTAACAAATTCCAGCCGCCATTATTTGCCACCTTGTCTTTCTTACGCTCAAAGTCAAAACATTGACGAGATAATGTTTTACCAGCCTCACAAAGCTAAATTTATGTATCATAAAGATATTTTAGTGGTATTAGCTCTCTAAATGAGGTTGAAATACAAACTGGCACACTCCATGCATATTGCCAGGAACGAGCTGGCACTAACGAGGAGGTTCGAAAATGCCCACCCCGCAGACACAACAGAACGACAAGGACATGGTCTATGAACTAGGTAACCTGGCATTGATGTCAGATGCCCTGGAGACTGAGTCGGGACAGGGCGGTTTGAATAGAGCCTTGCAGATCATCAGTGTTCTACAGACCACACTCGACAGCGACGCCCTGATTGAGATCTTCTCGCAGGAGATCAGCGTGATGATTCCCCATCACAGCATCCTCTATGAACACCCAGCACAGGGCATTCGGCGTGAAGTTGGCACAGCGGCCAAACACTCCTGCTCCTATCAACTCTCGGCAGCGGGACAATCGCTGGGACAGCTGACAATCACACGCAAAAAGAAATTTGATCGCCAGGAGACGATGCTGTTTGAACACCTGCTCTGTAGCCTGGTCTATCCACTGCGAAATGCACTGCTATATAAAGGCGCTCTGACAGCAGCGTTGCGTGATCCACTTACCGGTGCCAACAACCGCGCCGCAATGAATGCCGCCATCATTCGTGAAATTGAACTGGCACGCCGCCACAACACAACCCTGTCACTCATTGCGCTTGATATTGATCTCTTCAAACAGATCAACGACGAGTATGGTCACACTGCGGGAGACTACATCCTGAAAAGCGTGGTTGAGCGCATCTCAGACTGCATACGCAGTTCGGATATGCTGTTCCGTTATGGCGGCGAAGAGTTCACCATCTTGCTCAGCAATACTGATAAAGAGGGGGCGATGTTACTGGCAGAACGAATTCGCAGAACAATCTACACCAGTAGCTACCAGTATGGTGATGTTTTAATTCCGACCTCTGCCAGCCTCGGTGTCGCCTGTATCAGAGGTAATGATGACGCCAGCACACTCTTTGAAAGAGCAGATATGGCGATGTACGATGCGAAAAATGCGGGAAGAAACTGCGTTAAATTTGCACAGAAAAATTAAAACCACTCTTATATTTAACGCAGAGAACCACCAGCCATCCAGAAGAAGACCCACGGAGAATGCCCGAACCATGCCGGATAAATTCAGGAAAAAACTGTATTGCAAAACAGTCTCACGCACGCTCTTCCTGCTGTCACCGGCTAATTCTCACCGGCTGATCCTCTAAGGAACCACCGATTAACTGCCTCCTCTCTCATCGCGAGCAAAGCGTGACGGAGTGAAAGCCCAGATCCTTCAAAGGCAGCAATCTCGACGTGTGATGAATAGTCTCCAGGCCACCAGTATGGCGGCACATACATTAGCTGAGCGGTGGTCTCTGTTTATTCAGCGTTCTGAGTAACCCGCCCAGTAACAAAATAATAATTGGGCCATGCAGAACCTGAAACTGTGAAATAATAACACTCGACTGAAAAACAGATCGGACAACAAAAAATGATATTAATACTCACCCCAGATACCGACCAGCAAAGTAGCAACTACCTTCGCCTGATAGATCATCTCAACAATCTACCATCTATCGAACACCGCATACATCAGGAGAGAGGGGCTCAACAGACGCTCACCGAGATCTACCTGATCGGCGATACACACACTCTTAATTTAGATGAGATGAGTTCACTGCCCTGTGTTGAACGTGCGGTCCGTATCTCAGAAGAGTACCGCGTCCTTGGGCGACACAAAGACGATACGCGCCCCACCTCGTTTGAGTACAACGGCATCACCTTTGGGCAGAATAACCTGAACGTCTTTGCGGGGCTTTGTGCAGTCAATACGCGGGAACATGTTGAGGCGATGATGAAAGTATTGCAGGAGAACGGCCAGCAATGTACCCGCATGGGGGCCTATAAGCCGCGCACGAACCCCTATTCGTTTCAGGGTTTCGGTAAAGAGTGCCTGCCGTATGTGTTCGAGCTTGCCGGTAAATATGGTATCAAAGTTGTTGCAATGGAGATCACCCATGAGAGCCATATCGATGAGATCAATGAGGCGCTGGAACAGACAGGCAACCCAACCGGCGTGATGTTACAGATTGGCACCCGCAACACCCAGAACTTTGAGCTATTGAAGATCGTCGGTCGTCAGCAGCGGCACCCGGTGTTATTGAAACGCGGCTTTGGCATCACGCTGGAAGAGTCACTCAACGCCGCTGAATACCTCGCAAGCGAAGGGAATAGCAAAGTGATCTTTGGGCTGCGCGGAATGAAAACCAACATGGGTGACCCGCATCGTAACTTTGTCGATTTCGCCCATGTACCCGTGGTAAAACGACTCACCCGTATGCCGGTCTGTATCGACCCCTCCCATTCGGTCGGCTCCCGCGATCTCGCACCAGACAACATTCTCGATGTGATGCATGTCACCGCACAGGGGGTCATCGCTGGAGCCAATATGGTACTGGTCGATTTTCACCCCGAACCGAAAGTCGCACTGGTCGATGGGCCGCAGGCACTCACCCTGAAAGAGCTACCCTACTTTCTTGAAGATATACGCATCGCACGCGACGCCTATGAGCAGCGCGTTGCACTTGCTAAAAAGCACTTTAACTAACGGATCATAATCAAGCAGGCCACGATTCAGATCGTGACGCAACTGACATCTGGCCTGCGTGAGGTGTGGTTACAACTACGACCTGTTTTCGGCTTCGGCCGCCTGCTCCAGCTCTTCCTCAAAACCAAATGCGCGCATATTTGTCATGCGCTGAGGGTAGAGAATACCATCCAGATGGTCGCACTCATGCTGTACCACTCGCGCATGAAAACCGCAAACCTCACGTTCAACCTTCCCACCAAACTGATCAAACCCGCTGTAACGAATATGGGTATAGCGCAGCACCTCACCTCGTAAACCCGGCACGCTCAGACACCCTTCCCATCCCGCTTCCATCTGTTCATCTAACGGGTCAAGCACGGGGTTAATCAGTACCGTGGTCGGAATAGGCTCCTCATCAGGATAACGCGGGTTTGCAGCCAGCCCAAAAACCACCACCCGCTTACTCACACCAATCTGGGGTGCCGCCAGACCTGCCCCCTCCTGTTTGGCCATGGTGTCGAGCAGATCATTCACCAGCGTGCTTAATGCCCGCGTATTGAATTTAGCCACCGGCTCCGCGACCTGCAACAATTTAGGATCACCCATCCTGAGCACTTTTTTTACCGCCATACAAAACCCCTTAACTAAATCTACTATCCCGATATCAGTATCAGCAGCCGTCCACTTACATCCAGGCTCGCTCGTTTATTGTGCGGCTTGCTGGCAGATATTGTCTCAGGATAATAGCACCCCAGGCGCTTTATATTACGAGACCTTTGTAGAACTGGACCAGCTCTGGTTAGTAGCAGTAATCCATTGACGCCGTTTTAAAATCAGGATTTGCCAAAATAGTAACCATAGTTTACTATTTTGGCAAATGAAACCATTCCAGCCCACACCCCGCCTTGTTCTACTACTTTTTCGCGCCTTTGAAGTGTCGCTGCTACAGCAGCTTCACCACAACGGGGTCAGTGATGTCACCCCATCACACCTCAATGTATTGCGCCACCTCGACAACAGAGGGATGAAGATCAGCCTGTTAGCCCAGGATGCTGCTCTTAGCAAACAGCTGGTTGGACGTATTGTGAAAGAGCTTGTCGAGAAGGGGTACCTGAAGATCTCACCTGACGCCTCTGATGGCCGCGCTAAATTTGTCTGTTACACCGAGAAAGGGAGATCGTTAATTAAAGCCGCAACCAGAATTGTTGCTGAGATAGAGCGTAACTATGAAAAAGAGCTGGGCAGCAGTGAATACAAGCGTTTCAGAAAGCAGTTAACTCAGCTCACCACCACACATCAGAAGGAAGCAGTCACCACATGAACGATAACAGCCTGAAACAGATTGGGGAAAATATCTGGGTTATTGATCAACCCTCAAATTTTCTGGGTGTCGCATTCGGCCTGCGTATGACCATTATACGTAACGAACAACAGCAGCTGACATTACACTCGGTGATCCCATGCAATGAAGAGAGAGAGATCGAACTCCAGGCGTTAGGGAAGATCACACAATTTATTGTACCCAACCTGGAACACACCCGCTTTATCACACAGTGGCAGCAACGCTACCCCGATGCACAGACCTTCTCGCCACCCTCATCAACAATCCAGAACAGCATCGATTTAACAGCATTCAGGAGCAACACCCTTTCATCCATCCCGATTAAGGGCATCCCTCGCCTGCAGGAGTTTGCATTCTTCCACAGTGAGAGTAAAACAGTGCTTCTGACCGATCTAGCCTTCAATTTAAACAGTGATATCTCACTATGGGGTAAGTGCTTTCTGAAGATGAACGGCGCCTACAACCAGTTCACTTCAAGCCGTATTTTAAAATCACTGATAAAGGATAAAAGCGCTTTCTGTTCATCAATAGAGCAGATCATGCAGTGGGAGTTTGAACAGATCGTGATGGCCCACGGCACACCGATTACAGAGAACGCCAGAGAGCGGTTTATCCACTCGTTCCGGTGGGCACTATAAGCGACCGTCAGTACCCGTCGGCAATGTACGCTATCGCCCCTTTCGCTACATCACGCCACGCCTGTTCAAGCGCCGCATCAAATTCAGGATCATGCTCAGCCAACGCTACCACCAGGCTATCGATCCAGAACTGATAGTAATCTGGTTTAATCGCTAAGCCATCACGATTATGGGATTCACGAATCCGTTTAATCGCATTCTTCGCGATCTTATTACCCTGTGGAAAGAGAATCACCATATTGACCGCCTGCGACAGAAGCTCCTGCTGCTTAACAATATCGGTGGCGGCAAGCTTGCGGGCGACAACGGGGTTACTCTGCATAAAGAGCGTATAAAACCGGCTCAGAAAATTTCGTTTAGAAATTGCGCGCCCGTAGCTCAGTCGTACCTTTGAAATCTCTTCTTTCATTTCCACCCTCAATGTATTCGTCACACGCGGCGAGCAAATATAAGAGTACGGAGATAGCATCTGTACGCTCAGCAATAAAAAACTGAGAATCAATCAGCAATATGGGAATTTCCTGGACGCGCGTCAGAAATCACCCGAGAAAAGAAGCACCTATCGATCAATCGACGGCATCACTTCCGCTCTCCCCCTTATGTTGCCATTCACTTTCTGTTATTGTTTGCTGAATCCAGACCTGATAATCACTGTTTTATGATCCGTATACGCCTCTTATTCCCACCCATGTTGCTTGCACTACTGGTGAGTACACCAGCGAGTGCCCAGAATGAGGCTAGAGAAGATGAGCGCTGGTTTCAGACTGAGATTATAGTCTTTGAAATCCGAGAAAAAAACGCCACAGATTCACAGGAAATATGGCCAGATGATCCGGGGCTGCCAGACTATGAAGGGAGCATTGAGCTCACTCCAGT
>DRLG01000229.1 GCA_011053135.1 Chromatiales bacterium | reverse complement strand
GCGGCCGAAGGGGTGATCATCCCGATGCAGTGCGAATATTATGCGCTCGAAGGGTTGACGGCGCTGATTGAAACCATTGAACAGGTGCGTTCAACTGCCAATCCGCGTCTTGTGATCGAAGGGCTGCTGCGCACGATGTTTGATCCGCGCAATAATCTTTCCAATGAGGTCTCAGCGCAGTTGATCAGCCATTTTGGTGACAAGGTCTACCGTACTGTGGTGCCGCGGAATGTGCGGCTAGCCGAGGCGCCGAGCCACGGTCTGCCCGCAATTCAGTATGATAAGACCTCGCGAGGCGCCCTCGCCTATCTGGCTCTGGCGGGTGAAATATTGCGCCGAGAATCTCGGGCAGCTGAGGTTGCCTGATATTTTAGTTAGTGATATCAGAAGATTAAAAACAATAATTTAGTTAACCATATTTTTAGAGAGTAATTGATGGCGACCAAAAAGCGCGGTTTAGGACGCGGGCTTGATGCACTGTTAGGGGGTGCAGCACCAGTGCCGACCACCACCGAGGCGGCAGCGCGAACATCGGATCTGCGTCACCTGCCGGTCGATGTGCTGCAGCGCGGTAAATACCAGCCGCGCACCGACATGCGCGCCGATTCGCTCGATGAGCTGGCGGCATCGATCCGTGCTCAGGGAGTGGTGCAGCCGATTGTGGTGCGCCCGGTTTCTGGCAACCAGTACGAGATCATCGCAGGTGAGCGCCGCTGGCGCGCGGCACAGATTGCGGGGCTACATGAAGTGCCGGTGGTGGTGCGTGATGTACCTGACCAGACCGCGATGGCGATGGCGCTGATTGAAAATATTCAGCGTGAAGATCTCAATCCGATGGAAGAGGCGACCGCCCTGCAGCGTTTGATCCTGGAGTTTGAACTGACCCACCAGGAGGCGGCCGAAGCGGTTGGACGCTCTCGCGTCGCCGTCTCAAATCTGTTGCGCCTGTTTGATCTGTGCGATGAGGTGAAAAAGATGGTTGAGTGCGGGGACCTGGGGATGGGTCACGCGCGCGCACTGCTGGGTCTTCAGGGCGAGGCGCAGATTGAGGCGGCGCGGCGCGTTGCAGATAAAGGGATGAGTGTGCGCGAAACCGAGCATTTGGTGCGCCAGGCGCAGTCTCCGGCCTCCAGCGCTAAATCAGCGAAGAGGGTGGAGGACCCCGATGTTCGTCGTCTGCAGGAAGATTTATCAGAGCGGCTGGGTGCGCAGGTAAAGTTTCACCATTCTGCCAAAGGGAAAGGCAAGCTTGTGATACAGTACAACACCCTTGACGAGCTGGATGGGATTCTGGAGCATATCAAGTAGAGCTCATCACGCATGAAAATCTAATCTCCCGAGTTGTAATTTGATAGCGCAGCAGTTTCTGGCTGGCTTATTTTGTTTGGTTAATTAGCGAATGAAAAAAGAGAAAGGCCCCGGGCTTTTACTGATCGGTGTGGGCACAATGTTGACATCGATGACGGTTGTT
Source organism: Chromatiales bacterium (assembly GCA_011053135.1). Lineage (GTDB taxonomy): Bacteria > Pseudomonadota > Gammaproteobacteria > SZUA-140 > SZUA-140 > SZUA-76. Next base: position 7,707 of record DRLG01000229.1, on the reverse strand, counting down.
GGCTTTGGCCTCGGATTATTCGTTGATTACTGGCTGGATAGTCAGCCATTGTTTATGCTAATATTCGGCGGCCTCGGTATAGTGGGTGGGATCATTAAGGTGCATGGACTGTTGAGTAAGCTCGGATGAATGATTCCGCAAGGCCTGGTGGGTTGGCGGATAACGCCAGAAAAATCATATTGTTGCAGTTGAGCATCGGGCTCGTAATCGCAGCTGGGTTTTTCCTGAAAGATGGCTCCTGGAGTGCGATTTCCGCATTTTATGGCGCGCTGGTGAGCGTTGCGTCAACGACCATGTTAAGCCGCGGCATTAATCGCGCAGGTCGAGCAGCAGAAAAAAGCGCTCAAACGAGCCAGGCGATATTATATATGGGAGCAGTAGTACGCTTTGTGCTGGTACTGGCCCTGTTTGGAATAGGTTTAGGCGTGCTGGAACTGGCGGCGCTCGCGGTGATTATCGGCTTTGTTGTCACGCAACTGGTGTTTGTGCTGATGGCGGGTCGCCAGGGCAGCAAAAAAGAATAAGCGCTGAACAATAAGAATTTAGTAACAATTTTTGGAGAGAGCAGGTTTGAGTGGATCATCTGATGGCGGCGGTACAGTCGCATATATTCAGCATCACCTGACCAACCTATGTGTTGGTGACTGTGATCCTGTCACACATAAGGCTGCAGGATTCTGGGCCCTTCATCTTGATACCGTCTTTTTTAGTGTCATGCTGGGGATCCTGATGATTGTCGTGAGTGCACGTATGGGGCGCAATCTGGCAACGGGAACGCCGGGCGGCTTTCAGAATTTTGTCGAAATGATCATCGATTTTGTCAGTGGTCAGGTAAAAGATACCTTTCCAGGGCATAACCCAATTATTGCCCCGCTGGCGCTGACCATCTTTGTCTGGGTGTGGCTGATGAACTTTATGGATCTGATTCCTGTTGATCTGCTGCCGATGATCGCATCGGGAGTGCTGGGGATTGAGTACCTGAAAGTGGTGCCGACCACCGATTTGAACACAACGCTCGCCATGTCGCTGACAGTGTTCGCGCTGATTATCTATTACAACTTCAAAATAAAAGGGGCCGCGGGCTACCTTAAGATGTTTCTGTTTCACCCTTTCGGCAAGTTTTTTGTACCAGTAAACATTGTGATGTCAGTGATTGAAGAGCTGGCGAAACCACTAAGTCTTGCGCTGCGTCTGTTTGGTAATCTGTTTGCGGGCGAGCTGGTCTTCCTGCTGATCGCGCTAATTGGTGGCACCATGGCGGTTGGCCTTGGGGCACTGATCTGGTTTCCATTACAGGTTGTGCTTGACCTTGGGTGGTTGATTTTCCATCTGCTAGTGATCACCCTTCAGGCCTTTATTTTTATGGTGCTGACCATCGTTTACCTTGCCATGGCACACACCGAAGACCATTAAATATAAGCTGGGTTATACGCTGGCAGAGAATATAAAGTTTTGTTTTAAATAGTTTGGTTTATTTGTATTTTTAAATAGGAGATGTAAAAAATGACACCGGATATGATTGCACAAATTTACGCCTACACAGCAGTTGGCGTTGGTATCATCCTCGCAGCGGCAGGCCTGGGTTCAGCCATCGGCTGGGGTCTGATCTGTGCGAAGACACTTGAAGGGATTGCACGTCAACCTGAAATGCGTCCAGTGCTAATGACCAACATGTTTATCTTTGCGGGTCTGATGGAATCTTTCCCATTCATCATTCTGGCGTTTGCAATGTGGTTCCTGTTTGCAAACCCGTTCGTAGGTGCCCTGAGCAGCGCAATCGGCGCAGCAGGATAAGGTTTCACCGGCCCCTGGTTGGTATATCTTATTTATTTAGGAGACTTAGATGAATATTAACGTAACTCTGATTGCGCAGATTATCGCATTCGTTACGCTGTTGTGGTTCGTCAATAGAGTGCTATGGAACCCGATGAATGATCTTCTGGCCGCGAGGCAGAAGCGCATCGCTGACGGTCTGGCGGCGGCAGACAAGGGCAAGCATGATCTTGAGCTTGCTGAAAAGCGCGCCAAAGAGCACCTGATGGAAGCGAAGTCTCAGGCAGCTGAGATCCTGGCTCAGGCAGAAAAGCGTGGTAACGAAATTGTCGAAGAGGCAAAAGAGAAGGCACGCACAGAAGGTGAGCGTCAGCTTGCTGCTGCTAAAGCAGAGATTGAACAGGAAGCGAATCGAGCCAGAGAACAGCTACGTGGCAAAGTGGCAGCAGTGGCTGCAGCCGGTGCTGGTCGAATTCTGGGCCGTGAAGTGGACGAAAAGGCGCATGCCGATCTGTTGAAAGATCTGGTTGGCCAGATTTAAGAGGGCTGAACGAGCATGGCTGAAAAAAGCACAATCGCACGCCCTTACGCACAGGCTGTATTCGAACAGGCCACTGCTTCAAAATCATTGAAAAAGTGGTCTGAGAATCTGGCGCTGGCGTCTGCGGTAGCACAGGACAGTGGCTTGCAGGGGGTGGTTGGTAATCCACGCCTGAGCAAAGCAGAGCTGGTTGACCTTTTTCTGGGGGTTTGTGGCGATAAGTTTGATGATGCTGCAAAAAACCTGGTGAAGTTACTGGTTGAGAATGGACGATTGACAGTCCTGCCTGAAATTGCAGTTCTGTATGAGGAGTATCGTGCAGAGGCTGAGAAGAGAGTTCAGGCAGAAGTTGTCTCTGCATTTCCGGTAACCAGTGCGCAGCAGACCAGGATCAAAAAGGCATTAAAGGCGCGTCTGGGTTGTGAGGTCGAGCTCGTTTGCACAACAGACAACTCGCTAGTCGGTGGTGCCATTATTCGCGCAGGCGACATGGTGATTGATGGTTCAGTAACAGGGCAGTTAGAAAAGCTGACCCACGCGCTGACCCATTGAGCCCTGAGCTATTGATCCGCAACTACTGGTTAAGAGCCACTGAAAATAATTCGTTATAGAGGATATTAAAATGCAGTTAAATGCAGCAGAAATCAGCGATCTGATTAAGCAACGAATCGAAAGCTTCGAAGCGGTTAGTGAGGCGCGTACCGAAGGGACCGTTGTCTCAGTGACAGATGGTATCGTACGTATTCATGGGCTTGCCGATGTGATGCAGGGCGAGATGATTGAGTTCGCCAACAACACCTTTGGTATGGCGCTTAACCTTGAGCGTGACTCTGTCGGTGCCGTTGTACTAGGTGCTTACGAGAGTATCTCTGAAGGTGATACCGCCAAATGTACCGGCCGTATTCTTGAGGTGCCTGTGGGCGAAGGGCTTCTCGGCCGCGTTGTTAATTCATTGGGTGAGCCAATCGACGGCAAAGGGCCAGTTGAGTCCATTGGAACCTCTCCGATTGAAAAAGTAGCGCCAGGGGTGATCGCGCGTCAGGGCGTTGATCAGCCAGTACAGACAGGCCTGAAATCAATCGACGCGATGGTGCCGATTGGCCGTGGCCAGCGTGAATTGATCATTGGTGATCGTCAGACAGGTAAAACCGCGGTTGCGATCGATGCGATCATCAATCAGAAAGGTACCGGTGTTAAATGTATTTACGTTGCGATTGGCCAGAAGGCCTCTTCTGTTGCAAACGTTGTGCGCAAGCTTGAAGAGCACGATGCGCTGGCACACACCATTATTGTTGCAGCGACCGCCTCTGATCCGGCATCGATGCAGTTTATCGCCCCTTATGCGGGTTGTACCATGGGCGAGTACTTTCGTGACCGTGGTGAAGATGCACTGATCGTTTATGATGATTTGACCAAACAGGCGTGGGCCTATCGTCAGGTTTCACTGCTGCTTCGTCGTCCACCAGGCCGAGAAGCCTATCCAGGTGACGTATTCTACCTCCACTCTCGTCTGCTAGAGCGCGCCGCGCGTGTTAATGCCGACTATGTTGAACAGGCCACAAACGGCGAAGTGAAAGGTAAAACCGGCTCTTTGACTGCACTGCCAATCATCGAAACACAGGGCGGTGACGTATCGGCGTTTGTACCGACTAACGTGATCTCGATCACCGATGGTCAGATTTTCCTTGAAACAGACCTGTTCAACTCCGGTATCCGTCCTGCGATTAATGCTGGTCTATCGGTATCGCGAGTGGGTGGTGCAGCACAGACAAAGATCATCAAAAAACTGGGTGGTGGTGTCCGTCTTGATCTGGCTCAGTACCGTGAGCTGGCAGCGTTCGCGCAGTTTGCTTCTGATCTGGATGACGCTACCCGTAAACAGCTAGAGCGCGGCCAGCGTGTGACTGAACTGATGAAGCAGAAGCAGTACGCCCCGATGAGTGTTGCAGAACAGGCGACATCACTATTTGCTGCCAACGAAGGTTTTCTGGATGATGTTGATCTGGATAAGGTTGGCGCGTTTGAGGCTGCACTGTTGAGCTACATGAGCAGCAGCCATGCCGACCTGATGAAATCGATCAATGAAACTGGCGACTTCAATGGCGATATCAAGGATGGGCTGACATCGGCTATCGAGTCATTCAAGGCAAACAACGTCTGGTAAAGGCGGGAGAGTTGTAATGGCTGTAGGCAAAGAGATACGCACCAAGATCAATAGCATTAAAAATACGCAGAAGATCACGCGTGCGATGGAAATGGTCGCCGCGAGTAAGATGCGAAAAGCGCAGGAGCGTATGGCAGCATCACGCCCTTATGCACAGAAAATGCGCAATGTGGTTGATCACCTGGCCCATGCTCACCCGGAATATAAGCACCCATACCTGGAAGAGCGCGATGTAAAGCGAGTGGGTTACATCGTCATCTCATCAGATCGTGGGCTGTGTGGTGGTCTGAACAGTAACCTGTTCAAGCGCACCGTTGCTTCAATGAAAGAGTGGCATGATCAGGGTAAAGAGATTGAGCTCTGTACCATTGGTGGCAAGAGCAGCGCTTTTTTTGCCCGTCTTGGTGGCAACATCGTGGCGCAGACCGCACAGTTGGGAGACCGGCCTGAAATTGCAGATCTGATCGGCGTGGTCAAGGTGATGCTGGACGCTTTTAATGAAGGCAGGCTGGATCGTCTCTACGTGGTTTATAACGATTTTGTAAACACCATGACCCAGGCGCCCAAGATTGAGCAGCTGTTACCGGTAGAGAAGAAAGAAGACAAAGAGCTGGAGCATCACTGGGACTACTACTATGAACCAGAAGCGAAAGATGTGCTGGATGCATTGCTGGTTCGTTTTATTGAATCACAGGTTTACCAGGGCGTGGTTGAAAACCTCGCCTGTGAGCAGGCGGCGCGTATGGTTGCGATGAAGTCTGCATCCGACAATGCTGGTGATTTGATTGGTGATCTACAACTGGTCTACAACAAGGCTCGACAGGCAGCGATTACCCAGGAGATCTCGGAAATTGTTGCTGGTGCAGCTGCTGTATAGCGCGCGTCGCGATATAGGCCATTCAGAATTTATTGCAAGACAAGATATTAAATTTTATAAGAGGATTTGAGGCGATGAGTGCAGGAAAAATAGTACAGATTATCGGTGCTGTTGTTGACGTGGAATTCCCACGCGACGCCATGCCCAAGGTCTATGATGCATTACATGTGGGTGACGCGAATCTTACCCTGGAAGTGCAGCAGCAGTTGGGTGATGGTATTGTTCGTACCATCGCAATGGGATCGACAGACGGCGTACAGCGTGGCAAAGCGGTTGAGAATACCGGCGGGCCGATTGCAGTACCTGTTGGTGAAAAGACACTGGGTCGTATCATGGATGTTCTTGGTGAACCAATCGATGAAAAAGGAGCCATTGGTGAAGAGGAGCGCTGGGCGATTCACCGTAAAGCGCCTAGCTACGAAGAGCAGTCTGGTAGTACGGAACTGCTAGAGACTGGCATTAAAGTGATCGACCTGCTCTGCCCATTCGCCAAGGGTGGTAAAGTGGGGCTATTCGGTGGCGCGGGTGTTGGTAAGACCGTAAACATGATGGAGCTTATCCGTAACATCGCGATCGAGCATAGCGGTTACTCAGTATTTGCCGGTGTTGGTGAGCGTACGCGTGAGGGTAACGACTTCTACCACGAAATGACCGACTCAAACGTCATCGACAAAGTGTCGCTGGTATACGGCCAGATGAATGAGCCTCCAGGTAACCGCCTACGTGTTGCACTGACCGGTCTGACCATGGCTGAGTATTTCCGTGACGAAGGGCGCGACGTATTACTGTTTGTTGATAACATCTACCGTTACACCCTGGCGGGTACCGAAGTGTCTGCGCTGCTAGGCCGTATGCCTTCCGCGGTAGGTTACCAGCCGACACTGGCTGAAGAGATGGGTGTACTGCAGGAGCGTATCGCATCGACTAACAAAGGTTCGATCACCTCTATCCAGGCGGTCTATGTACCTGCGGATGATCTGACCGATCCGTCGCCAGCGACCACCTTTGCCCATCTGGATGCGACCGTTGTACTCTCACGTTCAATTGCTGAGCTCGGTATCTACCCGGCGATCGATCCGCTGGACTCAACCTCTCGTCAGCTTGATCCGCTGGTCATTGGACAGGAGCACTATGACATTGCTCGTGCCGTACAGGGAACCTTGCAGCGTTATAAAGAGCTGAAAGATATCATCGCGATTCTGGGTATGGATGAGCTGTCGGAAGAAGACAGACAGACCGTTACCCGTGCGCGTAAGATTCAGCGCTTCATGTCGCAGCCATTCTTTGTTGCAGAGGTCTTTACCGGTTCACCGGGTAAGTACGTTGCACTAAAAGATACCATCAGTGCATTCAAAGGCATTATTGCCGGTGAATACGATCACCTGCCAGAGCAGGCGTTCTACATGGTGGGTTCAATCGAAGAAGCGGTTGAAAAGGCCAAAACCATTCAATAATCGCGCATGCGCAATGGCAGGATAAGTGATGGCAATGACAATACATGTAGACATCGTAAGTGCCGAGAGTGAAATTTTCTCAGGTACCGCCGAGATGGTATTTGCACCGGGAGTAATGGGTGAGCTGGGGATTCTTCCTCGCCACGCCCCGCTCCTGACGCAACTCAAGCCTGGTGAAGTGCGTGTCAAAAATGGTGACAGTGAAGAGTCGTTTTATGTCTCTGGCGGCATGCTTGAGATTCAGCCGCATGTGGTAACAGTGCTCTCTGATACTGCGGTGCGTGCTCATGATATTGATGAGGCAGCAGCGCTGGAAGCGAAACAGAAGGCTGAAGATGCATTGAAAGATAAGACTTCAGAGTTCGAATACGCCAAGGCACAGTCAGAACTGGCAGAGGCGGTAGCGCAGCTACAGGCGATCAAAAAACTGAAGAGCCGTGGCCGTTAAATAGCACGCTTTTCAAACAGAGATCGACAATCGACAAAGGCCGTTTAATAGACGGCCTTTGTCGTTATTGCTACATTGAGACCTATGCACGAGCAGGAAAGAACAGTCGAGCATAGGTCTCACATTGTAAAATCAGGCAGAGAGAGATTAACCCGGTTAGCTCATCAAAGAGAGATCAGATGGATTTAAGCGTTGTTATACTTGCAGCAGGTCAGGGGTCGCGGATGCGCTCCCAACTTCCCAAAGTGCTCCATAAGCTGGCCAACAAGCCGTTACTGACACATGTTATCGATGTTGCCGAGCAGCTCTCCGCACAGGAGATACACATTGTATACGGCCACGGTGGCGAGGTGGTGAGAGAGAGACTTGCAGAGCGCAACGTCAGCTGGGTTAAACAGGAGCAGCAGCTGGGTACCGGCCATGCTGTCGCTCAGGCCGTACCCCATTTAG
>DRLG01000228.1 GCA_011053135.1 Chromatiales bacterium | reverse complement strand
GGTCGAATGTGAACTACATTATTACCATATCCACGCAAACATTTCGGCCCATAAAGTTCTGGATAGTCTCCACGCTGTACTGGAAGAGATGCTCGCTGACGCTGCCACGCCAGAGCAACCTGGAAAAGTCATCACGCTCCCTCTATCGACCAGATAAAACGCGATTTGAACCCAGCGCGGAGAGCCGCCTGGAAAACCAGAAAAGTAGTGATAGTGTATCGCTGAAATTTACATAAAGGCGGGACTAGCCAAAGAGGGCGCGCTGCTTACGTCCTCTGATTTTATTGATACGCTCCCGTAGAATGCGCATCTTTTTCGCCTTCTCTTTTTCAAAAACAGTGGCAGCTTCATTCAGGCTAATCGAACCACTTTCAACCTGCTGACACAGCCCACTACGCAGGCGGTGTAAACTCTTCCAGGTAGAGAAGTATTTATACTTTGAAACAACACGCTCCCACTGCTGACTACCTTTTGCTTCATTACAGTAGTCATTGCTCTCAGCCAGAGCAGTATAAGAGAAAAAGGAGAATAAAATAGTAATGGCGATAGCTTTAATCTTCATACCTGGTTATATCGTCCATTCCCTTTGCTTCTAAACAGAAGGGAGAGAAAAAACCAGCCAGAAAAAAGCTACTCACCGTGGCCCGATTGATAGCTACATGTTTTGCAAATAAAAAATCTGATTATCAACTTTTAAATAGCTAACTGCGGCGAATCAGGGTACCGACACCCTGATTGGTCAGCACCTCCAGCAGCACCGCATGTTCAACGCGGCCATCAATAATATGCGCCGTGCTTACACCACCCTGTACCGCCTCCAGCGCACAGCGTATTTTTGGCAACATCCCGCCATAGATAGAGCCGTCGGCGATTAAATGTTCAACATCTTCTCTGGTAACACCAGAAACTACGTTTTCATCTTTATCCAGCACGCCAGCGGTGTTGGTTAACAACATCAGCTTCTCTGCCCCTAGCACCTCGGCAATCTTGCCCGCTACAAGGTCGGCATTGATATTATAAGACTGGCCATCTTTGCCAACACCAATCGGGGCGATAACAGGAATAAAATCCCCCCCCACCAGCATATCGACAATAGCAGTATTGATACTGGTAACTTCGCCAACATGGCCAATATCAATAATCTCCGATGCACTCATCTCAGGCGCACTGCTGGTAAAGGTTAATTTTCGTGCGTGGATAAGCGCGCCATCTTTTCCAGTAAGCCCTACTGCTGCCCCGCCATGCTGATTAATCAGGCTGACAATCTCTTTATTGACCTGACCGCCCAGCACCATCTCCACCACATCCATGGTTTCACTATCGGTAACCCGCATCCCTTCTACAAACCGGCTCTCTTTGCCGATCTTCTTGAGCAAGGCGCCAATCTGAGGACCGCCGCCGTGTACCACTACGGGGTTCATTCCAACCAGTTTCATCAACACAACATCACGCGCAAAACTGTTCTTTAGCGCATCATCAACCATCGCATTGCCACCATATTTAATCACGATGGTTTTACCTGAAAAACGCTGAATATAAGGTAGCGCCTCTGTCAGCACCTGTGCAATATTCATTGCTGAGGTTGTATCTAGTGTCATATCAATACTCAATTAATTAAAGCTTCAAAACAGATTCTTTAACTGCCGTCTTAAATCAAACATCAGGCTAGAATGGCAACTCGAGGTCTGACGATATGCTCAGCATCGCCGCCTTAAATAGCCCCTGAATACGTTTCAGCGACGCTTCGCTATCGGCTTCAAAACGAATTACCAGGCAGGGCGTTGTATTTGACGCGCGCACCAGCCCCCAGCCGTCGTCAAAATCAACGCGCATACCGTCAATCGTCGTCAATTCACCATCATCAAAACTGACTTCTGCAAGAAAGCGCTTAATGAAGGCGTGATGCGCTCCTTCCACCATCTTCACTTGTAGTTCCGGGGTACTAAAAGCTTCCGGTAATGTCGCAAATAGCTCATCTGGGGTCACATCACTGGCAGTCAAAATCTCTAGCAGGCGTGCCCCGGTGTAGAGGCCATCATCAAACCCGTACCAACGCTCCTTGAAAAAGATATGACCACTCATCTCACCCGCCAGTAACGCCCCACTCTCTTTCATCTTCGCCTTAATCAATGAATGGCCGGTCTTCCACATCTGCGCCTTACCGCCATGCGCTTCAATCACCCTTCCGAGATGGTTGGTACATTTAATGTCATAAATAATTTCTGCGCCGGGATGACGAGAGAGCACATCGGCGGCATATAACATCATCTGCCGGTCTGGCCAGATCACATGCCCTCGGCCATCCACGACACCGAGTCGATCACCATCACCATCAAATGCAAAACCGAGATCGGCTCCATCTGCTTTCACCGCCGCAATCATATCTTTCAGGTTTTCAGGCTGGCCAGGGTCTGGGTGGTGGTTGGGAAAGTTGCCATCTACGTCGCAAAAAAGTTCAATCACATCGCACCCAAGCTTTCTGAATAACGCCGGTGCAAGCACCCCAGCCACCCCATTACCACAATCGACCACAACTTTAAGTCGGCCGGATAGTTTAATATCACCCACCACCCTCGCCACATAGTCGGCAATGATATCGAGCGCGCGATACTTGCCTTCATCAGCGATATAGTAGTCATCCTGCTCGATACGGTGTCTCAGCCCCTGAATCGCCTCTTCGGCCAGCGTTTCATCACCCAGCACCATCTTAAAACCGTTGTAGTTAGCTGGATTATGGCTACCGGTAACCATCACGCCCGAACCGGTACC
>DRLG01000227.1 GCA_011053135.1 Chromatiales bacterium | reverse complement strand
TTTGAGCAGCACGGTATCTACTTTGGTCACGGTACTGACAATGCGATTGATGAGGCCGCCTGGCTGGTGCTCTATGCGTTAGCGATGCCGCTTGATCTCTCTCTCAGTGAAGTACCTCAACCGCTGACCGAACGGCAGCGGCGCGCCATCGCCAGCCTCTTTCAACAGCGTGTCGAGAGCCGCAAACCGGCAGCTTATCTCACCCACGAAGGGTGGTTCTGTGGTTTGCGGTTTTATGTCGATGAGCGGGTGCTGGTGCCGCGTTCACCGATTGGCGAGCTGATTGTGAACAGCTTTGCACCGTGGTGGCCCGCTCAACGCCCGGTAGGGCGTGTGCTGGATATCGGTACCGGTAGCGGCTGCATCGCGATCGCCTGCGCCCACGCTTTTCCCGATGCAGTGGTCGATGCGGCCGATATCTCGCCTGATGCGTTGGCGGTAACAGTACGCAACATCGAACTGCATCAGCTGGCGGGGCGTGTGAACGCCGTTGAGTCCGACCTCTTTAGCGCACTGCAAGGGGAGCGTTACGATATCATCGTCAGCAATCCTCCCTATGTCGATGCTGATGATATCGCCTCGATGCCGCAGGAGTTCCATCACGAACCGCAACTGGGGCTGGTCGCCGGTGAAGATGGACTCGACTTTGCGATCCGTATATTGCAGGATGCGCCGCACCACCTCAGCGAAGATGGCATTCTGATTGTTGAAGTGGGTAATAGTGATGCGGCACTGGCGCGGCGTTTTCCAACAGTGCCTTTTATGTGGCTGACATTTGAATATGGCGGCCACGGCGTCTTCCTGCTGACGGCGCATGAACTGGCCGAATACCAGCCGCTCTTTCTTAACGCGTGATCACACGCCTTTTTCGTTCATTCAAACAGGACGACGAGTCGCGCCGCATCTACTCATGGGCGCTCTACGACTGGGCCAACTCCGCCTACGCAACCGTCGTGATCGCCGCATTTTTTCCCATCTTCTTTAAACAGTACTGGGCTGCCGATCTCAGTGCCGCCGAAAGCACCTATCAGCTCGGGATCGCCAATGCACTGTCGAGTCTGGTGATGATGGTGTTTGCACCACTGCTTGGCGCGATTGCCGACCGGGGCTCCGCACGCAAAAAGTTTCTAATTTTTTTTGCAGCGATGGGGATTGTGATGAGCGGTGGGCTATTTTTTATCGAGCAGGGTGAGTGGTTTCTGGCGATGGTGATCTACCTGTTCGCTACCATCGGCTTTATGGGGGGGAATCTCTTTTACGATTCGTTGCTGCCACAGGTGGCAGCGGAGAAAAAGTTTGACCGGGTTTCGGCGCTGGGTTATGGCCTCGGCTACTTTGGTGGCGGCTTGCTGTTTGCAGCAATGGTTGCGATGTCGCTATGGCCAGCGGCTTTTGGGCTGGCCGATGCGAGTGAGGCTGTGCGCGTCTCATTTATCTGTGTCGCCCTCTGGTGGGGGCTATTCTCAATCCCACTGTGGCTCTTTGTGAAAGAGCCTGCGGCGGCTCAAAACGAATCGATAGTGAAATTAATCGCGGGTGGCTGGCAGCAGTTGTGCGAGACACTGCGTGAAATTCGCCAGTTAAAAGTGGTGATGCTTTTTCTCCTCGCCTACTGGTTCTACATTGATGGCGTCGATACGATTGTGCGGATGGCGATCGATTACGGGCTAGCGATCGGTTTCGACTCCAGCAGCCTGATGGTTGCGCTGCTGATCACTCAGTTTGTCGGCTTTCCGGCAGCTATTCTGTTTGGCCGACTCGGGCAGCGTTTTGGTGCAAAGGCGGGTATCTTGATCGCGATTGGAATCTACATGGGAATCACGGTGTGGGCGTCGATGATAGAAAAGGAGGTCGAGTTTTACGGTCTTGCGGTGATGATTGGGCTGGTGCAGGGGGGGATTCAGTCGCTCAGCCGTTCACTCTATGCGCGTCTGATTCCGCCCGACAGGGCGGCCGAATTTTTTGGTTTTTATAACATGCTCGGTAAGTTCGCCGCCGTAGCCGGGCCGCTGATGATGGGGTGGGTCGCAGTCGCAACAGATAGCCACCGGCTGGCGGTACTGTCGCTGCTGCTGCTCTTTTGTGTCGGAGCACTGCTGCTGTGGTTTGTGGATGAAACGACGGCTAGGCAGAGATAGCCGCCCGAGCGACGTTGGTGCCAGGCGCCGCTTCAAAGGCCCGGCATAGCGCTATAAATATCATAGGGTTATGGTCAGGAATCGTGGTGGCGATTCGCGGTGAGGTCTGAATTCCCTTATAATGATCGATTGCCCGCGCCACTTATTAATTTTTCAGTCGGGTCAGGAGTTTAGTATGGATCAGTCGCTCGTTTTTGATATTGAATTAATCCGTCGCTACGACAAGAGCGGCCCCCGCTACACCTCGTACCCGACAGCGGTGCAGTTTCATGAAGGGTTTGCCGAGGCGGATTATCGTGCCGTCGCGGCGCAGAGTAACCAGCAGGGCGGCCCGCTTTCTCTCTATTTTCATATTCCATTTTGCGACACGCTCTGTTTCTACTGCGCCTGTAACAAAATCGCCACCAAAAATCGTAAACATGCGGTGCCTTACCTCGAAGCGCTCTTTAAAGAGATCGAGATGCAGGGGGCGCTGTTTGACAGATCGCGTAAGGTTGACCAGCTCCACTGGGGCGGCGGCACACCAACCTTTATTAGTCATGAACAGATGACGGCGCTGATGGTGAAGAGCCGCGAACAGTTCAATCTGCATGATGATGACAGCGGCGAATATTCGATCGAGATCGACCCGCGTGAGGTGAAAAATGACACCATCAAGCTGCTGCGTGGGCTTGGTTTTAACCGCATGAGCCTCGGGGTGCAGGACTTTGACCCCAAAGTGCAGCAGGCAGTCAACCGTATTCAGACGGAAGCGCAGACCTTTGCCGTGCTTGATCAGGCGAAGGCGGAAGGGTTTTTATCAGTCAGTGTTGACCTGATCTACGGTCTGCCATTTCAGTCGCTGGAAGGGTTTGCAAAGACGGTTGATAAAGTGATCGCCGCAGGGCCGGATCGTCTCTCGGTTTTCAACTATGCGCATCTGCCGGAGATGTTTAAGCCGCAGCGTCGCATCCTTGATAAAGACCTCCCATCGGCGGCTGAAAAACTCGAGATCCTGCAGATGACCAATGAGCGTCTCAAACAGGCGGGCTATGTCTACATCGGCATGGATCATTTTGCCAAACCGGATGATGAGCTAGCAGTGGCGCAGCGTGAAGGCACTCTCTACCGCAATTTTCAGGGCTATTCGACCCATGCCGAATGTGACCTGGTCGCGATGGGTGTTACCTCAATCGGTATGGTCGGCAACACCTATAGTCAGAACGTGAAAACAGTTGAAGCGTACGCCGAGTTAATAAATGCCGGCAAGCTGCCGGTCTATCGCGGTGTTGAACTGGATGATGATGATGTGCTGCGGCGCGAGGTGATCACCAGGCTGATCTGCCAGTTTGAACTCGATATGGGCGCGATCGCACAGCAGTTCAATATCGATTTCTCTGAATACTTTGCGCCGGAAATGGAAGAGATTCGTCAGATTGAATCAGATGGGTTATTGACGATTGATGGCGACAGGATCCGTGTGCTGCCGGCAGGGCGTCTGCTGATCCGTAATGTCTGCATGGTGTTTGACAAATATCTTCGCAAGCAGACTGAGCAGCGTTTCTCAAAGGTGATCTGATCACTGTTTTATCCCGCTCAGCCACAAAAAAGCCACCCATTGCGGTGGTTTTTTTATGGCTGCCATTTTTGGCTGGCTTAATAAATGCATAGGAAAAGAGATGGTTTGACTAACAGGAGTCGTGACGGCTCTTACGTAAAATTTTGCAGGGTGGGGGCTTGGGAAAGAGGGCATGAATAAAAAGCGATCGTTTAGCTGGTTGAGTCTATTAATAGCGCTGCTTTTCTCCAGCGTGGCGCTGGCAGAGGATGCGGCGCCGTGTGCTGATGGAATTGAGAGCCTGGATTCCAGAGCCTATGACCTCCTCACGAATGTCGATATTTTAGACGCCGATGTGGCGGCCTACCGGCAATTACTTGCCGAATGTGGCGCTGGGTATCAAAAGTTTTCAGCGGGAAAGCGCCGTGAGTTTTTGCAGCTACTGAACACCTTGATGACGAGGGTCGACACTGTTTATCAGAGACTCTCATCTGAAGGGGTCTACCTGCCCGGTGGTTTGACTGATAAAGCTAAATTACGTCTCCAGCGGATTCTGGAGATAAAAGAGGCGATCAAGCAGTTTTATCTCACCATGCTGAGTCAGCATATTCCACTCGATAAAGGGTGGGGTGATGCCTTTGTCTCTAACCTCTATCTGGGGTATGAGAGTGTCGATATTGATGCCCTTCCCCGTTATGGTGGCGGGCGTTTTGGCGCTAATCTTTATTATCAGATGAACGGTTCACTCGATAAAAAAGGGATGTGGGGACGACATATTTTTGGTGAGGCACTGTTGACGAATAGTGCGGAGAATTCAGAAGAGGCTGTGAATGAAGCCTATGAAGTTGACCTTAACTTTTTTGCCCCCTATGCGATGGCGGGCAATCGTAAGGGGCGCTGGGCGTTAGGCCCTGTGGTTGGCCTGAAGATGAAGAAACTAAGTGGGATTAATGTTTCACGCTGGGAACATATGGCGGGGGTGCGTGTGGCACGCAGTGCCGATCTCTATATTGAGGGGCGTTATGGGCGGGTAGGTGGGGTCTCTGATCCGCGCATTGAGCTACGAGGGCAGTTACCTTTGATGATGGTGTTTAAAGGTGATGTGATAGTCGGAGGGGTAGTGAACCTGAGCACCAAAAGCACTGCCGGGAATGGTGATCTTATGCAGCTATACCTGGTCTGGCAGATTAATTTTATTGACCTCATGGAGTACTGATCCCGGCTAGTGTTGCCTGGATCACATAAAGCGTTAAATAGCGTATGGTAATATCATCTGGTTCCATTTTCTGGGTGTGCGCGCTTACGGCGGTGTTTTAGATGATCTCATGTGGCGAGTGAACGTATTCTTTTTTAACAGTGGCCACCGCTTTCTGGGCATCACTGCGCTTTTTCTTCTGTTATCGATAGTGGGTTGTAGCAGTGGGGGAGGGGGTGGCAGCTCTGTTGAAGCAGGAGCCCCTGCGGCCCGCTTCTCTGTTTCCCAGGTGTCAGGGGTGACCCCTTTATTAGTGTTGCTGGACGCCTCGGCGTCGTCGGATAGCGATGGTCAGATCGTCTCTTATCAATGGAGTTTTGGCGATGGTCAATCGGGTAGCGGCGTTAGTATCGGCCATACTTACACCGCTGCGGGTAGCTATAATGTGGTGTTAACTGTTACCGATAATGAGGGGAAGACGAATACCACCTCCAGGGTTATTAGTGTGAGCGGGCAGACGCTTAGCGGGACCATTGGCGTTGCACCTGGTGTCGTGGTTGATAGCGATGTCAATGACCCCAATGCGGCTTATGTCAATAACGACACCTATGATGCAGCCCAGGCGCTGCCAAATCCGGTTAACCTTGGCGGCTACCTGAACGAAGCTGGCAGCGGTCCCAATGGCGACTCATTTTCTGTTGGCGACTATTCCGATTTTTACAGCATTAACCTGGTGGCCGGGCAGACAATCACCGTTTCGATTGAAGATGCTGTTCGTGGTAATTTAGATCTCTATCTCTATTATGACGATGGTACGGTAGACCCGGCCAATCCTGACTACGCCTCTCTGGGTACCGGTGGAATCGAATCATTAACCGTGCCAACAGATGGCGACTATTTCATTCAGGTCTCCGTGACGAGAGGCTACTCAGCCTATACCCTGGTTGTGGGGCAGGCAGCACCATCGAATGTCGCCGGTCAGCTGCGCTCAAGTGACGCTTTTGTAGCGGGCGATGTGCTGGTTAAATTTAGAGAGGAGCGATCGGGGTTATCGACAATGAGATCACCCGAGGAGCGCGCAGCAGCAGTAGGACTGCAGGCAAAAGCGGGGGGTAGCAGCCACCGTCTCCCCCAGTTGATGAAACTAGGGGACCCTGCCGGGCGAAATGCAACCTTTACGACATTGGGGCTGTTAGCCAATTCGGGGCACCGGCAATTTCGTAGTAGTGATTCGGTCAAACAGCTCAAGCTCGAAACATTGCAGGTGATTCAGGCGCTACGTCAGCGTGACGATGTGCTGTATGCAGAACCCAATTTTATTCATCAGGCGTATGCCACTCCGTCGGACCCCTTTTATAGCTTTCAGTGGCATTACCCATTAATCAACCTGCCCACGGCGTGGGAGATGGCGCAGGGGGCGAATGTCACCGTCGCTGTCGTCGATACGGGTGTATTGCTGAGTCACCCTGACCTTGCGGGGCAGTTCTCCGCAGATGGTGGGTATGATTTTATTATTGATGATGCCCGTTCGAATGATGGCGAAGCCGGTATCGATGCCAATCCTGACGACCCTGGTGATGGCGCGGGTGCTGGCAGCTCATTTCACGGCACACATGTGGCGGGAACAATAGCCGCCGCAACCACCTTTTTGCCTGCAACTGGCGCAATAGGGGTGGCCGGTGTGGCACCGGCCGCAAAGATTATGCCGCTGCGCGTGCTGGGGCAGAATGGCGGAACCAGTTACGATATTATGCAGGCGGTGCGTTACGCCGCCGGGCTGGCGAATGATTCCGGGATCACCCTGAATAGCTCACAGCGCGCCGATGTGATCAATTTAAGCCTGGGTCGAGAGGGGGGGTACTCCCAGTTGGAGCAGGAGCTCTACACCGAGGTGCGCGATGCGGGTGTCATCGTGGTGGCCGCCGCAGGAAATGTAAACAGTAGCGCATTAAATTATCCAGCCTCTTATGGCGGTGTTATCTCGGTAGCGGCCGTCGATATCAATAAACAGAAGGCTCCCTACTCCAGTTTTGGTACGGCTGTTGATGTGGCAGCACCTGGTGGCGATACCCGTGTCGATGTCAACGGCGATGGTTATATTGACGGGGTGTTAAGTACGCTAGCTGATGACTCTGGTGGTTCGCTGCTCTTCAACTACAGCTTCTATCAGGGGACTTCGATGGCTGCACCCCATATGGCCGGTGTGGTGGCACTAATGAAATCTGTCTATAGCGCATTAACGCCAGCGCAACTTGATCTGCTGCTGTTAAATGGGTTAATTGTTGAGGACCTCGGCGCGCCCAACCGTGATGATATTTTTGGGCATGGGTTGATCAACGCCTTCAGCGCGGTGGCCGAAGCGCAGGCGTTAGCGCTGCAGCCTGTGGTCGATACGCCGCTGCTGGGGGTCTCACCGGCGGCACTTAATCTGGGGGCAGTTGAAAGCAGCGGTACGCTTTCGGTCGGAAATGCCGGGAATGGGGTGTTGAGTATCAGCTCAGTGACCGAAGCAGCTTCATGGCTAACGGTGGTTGCAGAGTCAGTGGACAGTGCTGGCCTGGGACGTTATCGCATCACTGTCGATAGAAGTGGGCTGAATCCCGGTACCTATCAGGAAAACATCACTTTTGTCTCTTCCTCCAATACGGTGGTAGTGCCGGTGTTGATTCAGGTGGTGGCGCAGAATGTTAATGCCGATGCCGGATATCACTATGTGTTGCTGGTGGATGTGGCTGACTTCAGTGTTTTAGATCAGTGGAGTGGTCCTGTTCAGGGCGGCCGTTACCCCTATCAGTTCTACAATGTCGCGTTTCCAGAGGGGCGTGAATATTATATTGTTGCCGGTACCGATCTGAATTCTGATGGCTGGATATGTGGCCTGGGTGAGGCCTGTGGATCTTATTTCTCACTCGGCAATCTGCGCGCGATTGGTGTAGATGGCCCTTATACCGGGCTCGATTTTACGACCGGTTTTAGTTCCGGTATTCAGGTAAATTCACTGCTGAAAGCGGGCGATCGTGTGCTGAGAACAGAATCACAATCAGCGCCTAAACAATTGCGAAGAGAGAGATGAAAATAGCGGCCTGTTTATTACTGGTGGTGATCGGAGTCGGTTCGGCGGCATGCACAGCCGGCACAGATCGAGATGACTCAGGAGGGGTGGTTGAGAGGCCTATCGTGGCTGAGGCGCTTTATTCAGGCACAAAATGCGGCCATCCTAATCCAGAGGTGGCGGTGAGTCTGGTCTCAGATGAGGCGCAGCTGGCGAAGACTTACAGCGGTTTTCGGAAGCAGGTGCTCGGGCTGTCACCCATTGCGCTACCAGAGGTCAATTTTAAGCATGACCTCGTTCTGCTGGTCGAGATGGGGCAGCAGCCGACGCTGGGGTTTCGATTAGTGTTGATGGATCACCCCTCTCCCCGAATCGTTGCGCAGCATGCCGAGGTCACACTTGAGTGGATAACACCGCCCCTCAATATGCTGGTCGGTGAGATGTTAACCAGCCCCTGCCTGTTGCTGAAGCTAGCGCGCGGTCCATATCAGGAGATCTGGATTAAAGATCATACGGGGCAACGCAGAGCGGTACTAACGGTGCCGTAGCCATTATAGTGGCAGCTTTTTTACCACTGCTCTGCCTGCTCCCAGTGGTCGTGATGGCGATGTGTCAGACGGCCAGCAAACGGTGGCAGTTTCCGTTACAATATCGCCCATGTCTGGAAATTCATTTGGAAAACTTTTTACGGTCACCTCTTTTGGTGAGAGTCATGGGCCTGCACTCGGTTGCATCATAGACGGCTGTCCACCGGGGCTTGAGTTGACGGTCGCCGACCTGCAGCGTGACCTTGATCGGCGCAAGCCGGGTACCTCACGCCACACCACGCAACGACGTGAGGCCGATGAAGTGAAAATTCTTTCAGGTCTGTTTGAAGGTAAGACCACCGGCACGCCGATCGGCTTGCTGATTGAAAATACCGATCAGCGCTCAAAAGACTATTCCGATATCATGAACAGCTTTCGCCCGGGACACGCCGACTACACCTATCAGCAGAAATATGGGGTACGAGATTACCGCGGTGGTGGCCGTTCATCGGCGCGTGAAACGGCGATGCGAGTGGCTGCCGGTGCAGTCGCCAAAAAATACCTGAAAACACGATACGGCATTACGATCCGTGGTTATATGGCGCAGCTTGGCCCTATTCAGATGGCTGCGATGGGGTCGGACGGGTTTGACTGGAATGAGGTCGATAATAACCCCTTTTTCTCGCCCGACGCCTCGAAGGTAGAGGCGCTGGAAAAGTATATGGATGCCCTGCGAAAAGAGGGTAACTCGATCGGTGCGCGCATTAATGTGGTTGCGGAAGGAGTGCCGCCGGGGTGGGGTGAGCCGATCTTCGACCGCCTTGATGCCGATATCGCCCATGCGTTGATGAGTATCAATGCGGTTAAGGGCGTTGAGATCGGTACGGGTTTCGATTGCATTGAACAGAAAGGGAGCGAGCATCGCGATGAGATCACCCCTGAAGGTTTTCTGAGCAACCACGCTGGCGGTGTGCTGGGGGGGATCTCCAGTGGTCAGCATATTCGCGCGAGTCTTGCGCTGAAGGCGACTTCGAGCCTGCGCCTGCCGGGTAAGAGTGTCGATATCCACGGCAAGCCGATGGAGGTGGTTACCAAGGGGCGGCATGATCCCTGTGTCGGTATCCGGGCGACGCCGATTGCCGAGGCGATGCTGGCGATGGTGCTGATGGATCACATGTTGCGTCACCGCGCACAGAATGCGGATGTACACTCAGAAACTCCTGTGATTCCTGCTCAGCCTTAATGTCGAGATCCGATGAAGCGACGCCGTACTGGCGTCTTTCCGGCTTCTATTTTTTCTATTTCGCGGCCCTGGGTGCGTTGCTGCCTTACTGGGGGCTCTATCTGCAGTCACTCGGTTTTAGTGCGCGCGAAATCGGCGAGTTGATTGCGATTCTGATGGCGACCAAGATCGTCGCCCCAAATATCTGGGGCTGGATAGCCGACCACTCCGGACGACGAATGGTGATCGTTCGTCTCGGCTCGCTCCTCTCTGTGGTCGCCTTTGCTGGCATCTTTCTCGGGGTTTCGTACTGGTGGATCGCCTTTGTCATCTGCCTCTTTAGCTTTTTCTGGAATGCGACACTGCCGCAGTTTGAGGCTGCGACGCTGAGCCACCTCGGCGATGATAGTACACAGCGATATAGCCATATTCGTCTATGGGGTTCAGTGGGCTTTATCGCTGCCGTTGTGGCCGTGGGGCCGCTGCTGGAAGCGCAGGGGATTGACCTGCTGCCGGGGGTGCTGCTCGCGCTATTTGTCGCCATCTGGTTGAGTAGTCTGGTCGTGCCAGAGCAGGCGGCGGGCCATCTGCCACTTGATCACGAGCCGTTGCGGAATGTGCTGCGTCAGCCAACGGTCGTGGCGCTGCTGCTGATCTGTTTTCTGGTGCAGATGAGCCACGGTCCCTACTACACGTTCTACACCATCTATCTTGACGATTCCGGGTATTCACGCAGCATGATCGGGCAGCTCTGGGCGCTTGGTGTGGTGGCAGAGATTGGGGCCTTTCTGGTGATGCACAGGCTCTTCCCTCGTTTTGGTGTGCGCTGGCTGTTGCTGGTGGCGCTGGCGTTAACGACATTGCGCTGGCTGCTGGTGGCCTGGTGGGTTGAGTCGCTTGCGGTGATGATTTTTGCACAGCTACTGCACGCCTTTAGTTTTGGTGTGTTTCATGCGGTGGCAATTTCACTCATCCACCGCTATTTTGTGGGGCGACATCAGGGCAAGGGGCAGGCGCTCTACAGCAGCATTAGTTTTGGTGCGGGTGGCGCGATAGGCAGCCTCTATAGCGGTTATGCGTGGGAGGGGCTTGGCCCCTCGTGGGCTTATTTGTTTGCTGCCGTGGCGAGTTTGCTAGCTTTCTGGATTGCATGGCAGAAAATTCACATAAAATGCGAAGAAAAGTGAGCCATGGAATTGACGACCACACCATCGCCGCGTATTATCCCCTGCCTTGTGAGACGTGATGGTCGTGATACTGTCATTGCGCTCCAAGTATCGGTTAAAATTCGGGGTATAGCGCAGCCTGGTAGCGCGCCTGCTTTGGGAGCAGGATGTCGGGAGTTCGAATCTCTCTACCCCGACCATTTTTGAAGTAATGTCTGTCCCTGAGCGTGATGTGGGATATGCCATCCTGGCGATTTAAGCGCCTGTAGCTCATTCGGATAGAGCATCGGCCTTCTAAGCCGAGGGTAGCAGGTTCGAATCCTGCCAGGCGCGCCATATTAGGGTATGGCGGTGGTTTAAGGTTTTATGGTGAGCGTAGCTCAGTTGGTAGAGCCCCGGATTGTGATTCCGGTGGTCGTGGGTTCGAGCCCCATCGTTCACCCCATTTTCAGGGCCGTTAGCTCAGTTGGTAGAGCAGCTGACTCTTAATCAGCGGGTCGTAGGTTCGATCCCTACACGGCCCACCACTACTAGAAGTAGCCGGTGTGGTGTTTAAAGATGTGCTGTTTAAGGATATACTGCGCAACTGTTTTTGTTAGCCAGGCATATTACATCGTAATATGTTCATACTTTGCGAAAGTGGCGAAATTGGTATACGCGCTGGTTTTAGGTACCAGTGGGGCAACCCGTGAGAGTTCGAGTCTCTCCTTTCGCACCATTTTATAGCTCCTCCATCTGTCGATAGTTACTGCGTAGAGCCACGCTTTATCTGAGTTAGAGATGCGGCATGTGCTGCCTG
>DRLG01000226.1 GCA_011053135.1 Chromatiales bacterium | reverse complement strand
TAATGGGTTATCCCAGTTCAACATGAGTGGCTCCTTATTATTGGCACGCTTCGCAGTCGGGGTCATCAATTGAGCAGAGTTTTGGCGCATCACTGCTCACCGCATGTGCGCTACTTTTCTCCACATGCGTCGCACCCAGGGTGCGTAGATAATAGGTCGTCTTAAGTCCGCGCACCCAGGCGAGTTTATAAAGGCTGTCGAGCGCCTTGCCATTGGGTTCGGAGAGATAAAGGTTGAGTGACTGTGCCTGGTCAAGCCACTTCTGACGACGACTTGCCGCCTCAATCAGCCAGCGTGAATCGATCTCAAAGGCGGTGGCGTATTTCTGCTTTAGCTGCTCCGGGATACGCTCAATCGGCTGTACCGAGCCATCGAAATATTTGAGGTCATTGACCATCACCTCATCCCACAACCCCAGCGCTTTCAGGTCGGCAACCAGATGGGTATTCACCACAGTGAATTCACCAGAGAGATTCGATTTCACAAACAGGTTCTGATAAGTCGGCTCGATCGATTGCGACACACCACAGATGTTTGAAATGGTTGCCGTCGGCGCGATCGCCATGCAGTTCGAGTTACGCATGCCGACCTGCTTAACGCGCTGACGCAGGCGCTCCCAATCCAGTGAGGCTGTCTCATCCACATCGACAAAACGACCCCGCTCCTGCTTAAGGCGCTGTAGCGAATCATACGGCAGCACACCCTGGCTCCAGAGCGACCCTTCAAAGCTGGCGTAACGGCCGCGCTCCTCTGCCAGGTTGGTGGAGGCAGAAATAGCGTGATATGAGATCAGCTCCATCGAGCGGTCGGCAAACTCAACAGCCTCCGACGAGGCGTATGGCAGGTTCAATTTATACAGCGCCTCCTGAAAACCCATCACCCCCAACCCCACCGGACGATGGCGAAGATTTGAGTTACGCGCCTGCGGCACCGCGTAATAGTTGTATTCGATCACATTATCGAGCATGCGCATTGCGGTATTGATGGTGCGTTCAAGCCGCTCTCGATCAATGCCGTTCTCTGACACATGCGCCGCCAGGTTCACTGAGCCAAGATTACAGACGGCGATCTCTTTTTCTGATGTGTGCAAGGTGATCTCAGTACAGAGATTGGAACTATGCACCACCCCGACATGCTGGTTGGTATAACGGATATTGCAGGGGTCCTTAAAGGTGATCCAGGGGTGGCCTGTTTCAAACAGCTGACCGAGCATCTTGCGCCACAACGTTACCGCTGAAACACGTTTGAATATGTGCAGTTCACCACGCTCGGCGGCCGCCTCATACGCCTCATATTTTTCACGGAAGGCGTTGCCTGTAAGCTCATGCAGTTCGGGGGTCTCATCGGGTGAGAAGAGCGTCCACTCCCCCTCATCAGCAACCCGCTCCATAAACAAGTCCGGCACCCAGTTGGCGCTATTCATATCGTGGGTGCGGCGGCGTTCGTCACCAGTATTTTTACGCAGCTCTAAAAACTCTTCGATATCGATGTGCCAGGTCTCAAGATAGGCACACACCGCCCCCTTTCGCTTGCCACCCTGATTAACAGCAACTGCGGTATCGTTGGCCACTTTCAGGAAAGGCACCACCCCCTGAGACTCGCCATTGGTCCCTTTTATTTTAGCGCCAAGGCCGCGTACTGGTGTCCAGTCATTCCCCAGACCACCGGCAAATTTTGATAGCAGTGCGTTATCCTTGATCGCGTTATAGATCCCCTCCAGCTCATCCGGTACGGTGCTTAAATAACATGATGAGAGCTGTGGGCGCAGCGTGCCCGAGTTAAAGAGGGTCGGAGTTGAACTCATAAAATCAAACGATGACAACAGCTCATAAAACTCTATCGCACGCGCCTCACGGTCGATTTCATTAATCGCCAGCCCCATGGCCACGCGCATAAAAAAGGCCTGTGGCAGCTCCAGCCGTTGGTTATCGCTATGAATGAAATAGCGGTCATAGAGCGTCTGCAATCCGAGGTAGGTAAATTTTAGGTCGCGCTCGGGCTTGATCGCCTGCCCCAATCGCGCCAGATCAAAACGCGTTAGTTCCGTATCGAGTAGTTCAATCTCTGCAGCCTTGCGAATGTAGTCCGTAAAATAGTCGGCGTAACGCGCTGCCATCTCCGCCTGATCAATATGCGGCTGCGGTTCACTACTCAAAAACGACACCACCTCCTGCCGCAGACTGTCTAGCAGCAGCCGCGCCGAAACATGGGCGTAGTCTGGCTCCTTATCAATCAGGGTGCGCGCACTCATCACCAGTACGGTCGCAATATCTTTTTCTGCAATGCCGTCATAAATGTTGCGCAACGCCTCTTTCAGAATCAGCGCGCCATCGACCCCCGACAGCCCTGCACACGCTTCATTGATGATCGCCCTGACCGAGGACTCCTGCAGCACCTTGCGACTGCCATCCCCCATCGTAATATGAATACGCGCCTCATCACTGCTCGCCTGCGCATCCGCTTCGCTTTCCAGCTGGCGGCGACGGTTATGCTCTTCGCGATAAAGCACATAGGCGCGCGCAATTTTGTGATGGCCGTTACGCATCAATGCCAGTTCAACCTGATCCTGGATATCCTCGATATGGATCGCGCCACCGCCGGT
>DRLG01000225.1 GCA_011053135.1 Chromatiales bacterium | reverse complement strand
CTGAACGATACGGTAGAGGTGTTTGCCAAGGTGGAAAACCTTCTGGATGAACAGCGGATCGTGTCGCGCACGCCAGATGGTGCCCGCCCCAACAAGCCGCTAACGCTGTCGCTGGGGATGAAGCACTCATTTTAAATTTTTACCACTTGTTTATACTATAAGAAGTCGCAGCCTGAAGGGGCAGCGGCTTCGTCGTTTATAAAAGAGAGCCCCATTCGAGTGTTTCGTCCCTTTGTGCTTCTGACTTTTCTTGCTGTTGCCTCAGTGCATGGCGCGCTACTGGTATTACTACCGGGAGAGCCCTCTGAACCTGTTAAGGTGGTGCAGCAGCAGGTGATCCAGGGTGTGCTACTGGCTGCGCCGCTCCCCGCAGCGCCTAAGAAGGTAGCACCCGTGGTGGCGAAAAAACCTCCGCAGAAAATCGTGGTAAAAAAACAGGTGGTCAAGAAGGTGCGCGAGGCGCCGCCGAAAAAAAACCCGAAAGCGGCCACCAGAGAGATTCAGCAAAAGATCCCGGAGCTGGTAAAAGAGGTGGTGGCGGAAGAGCCAGCGCCACCACCACCTGTTCCGCCAGTGGCCGAGTCGACTATTGACACGGCCACTGAAGCGTCTTCAGTAGAATCCACTCCCTCACCGGCGGCGCGTGAGGTTGAGCCGCCGGTTGTCACGCCGCCAAAGATTGGCAACGCTGGCCACCTGAAAAACCCACCTCCCCGTTATCCGCGCCTCTCCAGGCGGCTGGGTGAAGAGGGAGAGGTTATTCTGGTGCTCTGGGTGCTGGCGGATGGCACGGTTTCCGAGGTGGAAGTCGAAACCTCCAGTGGCTATCCCAGGCTCGATAAAGCGGCATTAAAGGCGGTGAAACGGTGGCGCTATACCCCCGCTACCCGCAATGGTGAAGCGATCGCTTACCGTTACCGCCAGCCTGTTCAATTTTCGATGAAATAAATGCAGATATAAATTAAGAGTTGGAGAGAAACGATGACAGTGGAAGAGAACCCGTACGGTATTGAGGCGTTGTGGCTGCAGGGCGACCCGGTAATTAAAAGCGTCGCTGTGATACTGCTGCTGATGTCGGTGGTCTCATGGACCGTGATAGTTATTCGTGTGGTGGTGTTATGGCGGGTTAGCCGGGTTGCTAAATCTGCCGTGCAGTTCTGGCATGCTCAGAGTTTCGAACAGGGTCTGGAGATGCTCGGTGGCAGTGACCGCCGCAATCTGTTCGGTTACCTCGCAGAGCAGGGGCGACAGGCGATGGAGCACCACGCCAGCCACAAAGAAGATCTGCACGGCCACCTGCCGCTGGCGGAGTGGCTCTCTGCCAGTCTGCGCGGCGCGATTGATGAAGGACGGGAGCAGCTACAGCGCGGTCTCTCCATTCTGGCTTCGGTGGGTTCCACTGCACCCTTTATCGGGCTTTTTGGAACGGTATGGGGGATCTACCACGCACTGGTGACGATCGGAACCTCAGGCCAGGTCGGCATCGATAAAATCGCCGGCCCGGTTGGTGAGGCGCTGATCATGACCGCCTTCGGGCTGGCGGTCGCCATTCCCGCCGTACTGAGTTACAACGCCCTGGTGCGTGGCAACAAGGGGCTGGTGAGTAAGCTCAACCGCTTTGGTCACCAGCTACACCCCTATTTTCTCGCAAGGGTTGGCCAGGTTGAAAACCACCGTTCAGAAAAGGAGAAAGGGTAATGGCATTCTCACCTGGGCAGGATGATGATGAGGTGATGAGCGAGATCAACATGATCCCCCTGGTGGATGTGATGCTGGTACTGCTGATTATCTTTATGCTCACTGTGCCGGTGATGACGCAATCGGTTGATATCACGTTACCGCAAACTGCGGGCAAAGCGACACAGCCAGAGCCCGATGCCGTCACTATCGCGGTCGATGCCACAGGGCAGATCTTCTGGAACGAAGATGAGAAACCGATCGACAGGCAGACGCTCGCACTGCGTCTGGCCAAGGCGGCTACACAAACGCCCCAGCCCCAGATTCGCATTAATGGCGATAAAAAAGCGAGCTATGAATATGTGATGCAGGTGATGACCGGCGCGCAACAGGCTGGATTGACTCAACTGGGGTTTGTCACAGAGATTAGTCAGTAGCAGAGCGCCGCGAGTAGCTCCTTGCCCCCTCGCACTGTTAACCGCTGTCGTTTTACGCTCTCATTAGCGATGGCAAATAACGACTTGATCTGGAGTTGACTCCATGGCGTAGGCTTGCTGTTATCAGCAAGATTAGGGCGAACGGAGGAGCAAGATGAAGCCTGTTCAACGGTTAATAGCTACGGGTAGCCTGGTGCTCTGTGGTTGCGGCGCTGCTTCAGCTCATAACCCCGTCTTCAGCCCCGGACCACATGTGCTCTTCAAAGAAGGGATCGAGATACACAGCGGTGTCGATCGTAACAAGGCGGGGCAGGAGAAAGAGGCCCGGCTGGCGCTTGAGCTGACCTATGGTTTGAGTGGTGACTGGTCGGTCGGAGTTGAACTCCCGTATGCAGAGGTCGCTCGCAGTGCAGAAAACGGTTCTGAAAATAGCCGCGGCATCGGAGATATGCAGCTGTTTAGCAAGTACCGTTTCTGGCGTGAAAGCAGCCTGGGTGTACAGGAGTCGGCAGCGGTTTTTCTTAACGCCATGCTGGACAATGGCGATGCCAGTGCGAACCCGCCACTGGGCAGTGGTACCACCGACAGACTGCTGGGCTTCACCTACGGTTATGAAAGTCTCACATGGTACCGCTGGACGAGCATTCGCTATCGGCGCAATGGCGAAAACAGTAGCGGCCTTCGCCGAGGCGACAACTGGCTGGTCGATTTTGCACTCGGTTATCGACCCACGATGCCGCGCTACCTGAAGCCAGACACCGTCTGGATACTGGAGCTAAATGGTGAACGCGCTCGGCGCGCCGAGTGGAACGGCTCAGCATTCAATAATATCGAGGCCAATACGGGGGGGATAGAGTGGTTTATCTCACCAGGTATCTTCTGGACGTTGCGTAACTTTGCCATCAAGGCGGGGGTGCAACTTCCAGTCTCCAGTGCCCTGAATGGTGATCAGGCTGAATCCGATTATCGCACCAGGCTGGAGTTTGAGTGGCATCTATAGGTTGCAGATCGAGAGGAACAACGAAATGAAAAAAATCTTTTTGTTAGCAGCCATCGGCCTGTTGCTGAGCACCACACTCGCTGCGGCTGAGACCCAGTACAATCTGCGGGTGGATGGTCTCGCCTGCCCTTTTTGTGCCTATGGTGTTGAAAAGAAATTGATCCGTACCGATGGGGTGACATCGGTGGCGTTTGATTTTGAAAAGGGTCTGGTTATGGTAAAGGTTAAAGCGGGTGTGACATTAACAGAGGCGCAATTGAAATCACTGATCGATGATGCTGGATTCACCCTGCGCTCCATGAGTGAGGCGACACCGTGAAACGTATACCCCTGCTACTTGTTGGCACGCTGCTACTCT
>DRLG01000224.1 GCA_011053135.1 Chromatiales bacterium | reverse complement strand
CTCATTCTGGCCCACTATACGGCTCGGTGTATTGACCTCCATCGTCGGATTTTCAGTCCTGCTCTTCTCTGGCTTTCCTGGGCTTGCTCAACTCGGCTTATATTCTAGTGCCGGTTTAATTGCTGCGGCCCTCGTCACACGCTTTCTCCTGCCAGTTCTACTACCCAGCAACTTTCATGTGCGAGATGTCACCCGCTTCGGCGGGGTCCTGATCAAGGTCTCGCACCATGCTGTTCCGCTGCGTTATTTAACAGCACTACTGCTGCTCGCGGCCTGTACCGTAATCTATATCCACCGAGACAGTATCTGGAATACAGACCTTGCCGCCCTTAGTCCTGTTTCTGACGCAGAGCGCGCGCTCGATACCCTTTTACGCAGTGACCTTGGTGCCCCCAACCCCCGTTATCTCATTGTTGTCTCTGGCGACAGTATTGAGGCTGCCATCACTGGCGCAGAAAAAGTGAGCGCTCAACTTGAGCCGTTAGTTGAAGCTGGGGTTATCGCTGGCTACAGCAGCCCCAGCCACTATCTGCCGAGTCTCGCCACTCAAAGAGCACGGCTTGCCGCTATCCCTGATCGAGATGAACTGAGCAGACGCCTGCAGGATGCAACTGCAGATCTCCCCCTCAGCAGTGAGCGCCTGACAGGTTTTATCAACGATGCGCAACGCGCGCGCCACGCCCCACCACTACAGTTATCTGATCTTGCAGGAACACCGATCGCACTCGCTGTCGAGAGTCTGCTCGTAGAGCAGGAGCACCGCTGGAGTGCGCTGATCCCTCTGCAGGCGGTGACGCTCAACGGCCACATCTCAACTATAGATCCCCAGCCGGTCCAGGCTGCGCTGGAGAAGGCGTCACAAAGCAGCGCGCTCTTCATCGATGTAAAAAAAGAGCTGGATCAGATGTACTCTGGTTATTTAAGTGAAGTCCTTTACCTTTCACTCGCCGGTTTTATTGCAATTGTTGCGCTGCTGCTGATTGCGCTAAGGTCCCCACGTCGGGTGATACGCCTCCTGCTCCCGCTTGTGCTGGCTGTCATCGTCGTGATAGCCGGGCTGCTGTGGAGCGGCTACCGCTTAACCATACTTCACCTGATCGGTCTGTTATTAACCGTTGCCATCGGCTCCAACTACGCACTATTTTTTGATCGACGATTCCACCGGGGTAATGGTGCCGGTTACAGCCGAACCCTTGCATCACTACTGTTTGCAAACGCCACCACCGTTACCATTTTTACCCTGCTCGCCTTCTCAGCTGTTCCTATTCTTAAAAACATCGGCATGACTGTGGCCCCCGGCGTGATACTGGCGCTACTCTTTGCCGCCATATTAGCTGAACGGTCAACAGACTTTGCAAAAGCTTTGCCCAATAGAGAGGCGAAGGAAAGGTGAATCATTTTTACTTATAATTGTACTGAGCAGAGCTCCCCTAACACCTAAGTAGCATCTTAATAAACTCTCCTGGGTAAAACGGTTTTTTATGGCGAGCTGACTTGCTTATCAACAAAAAAGCCTGTAATAATCGGGCTATCATATTACTGATCACATAATTAGAGAGGCGATATATCTCTGGTTTATTCCTACCTTCATTGTTAGGTAAGTAGATAAAAAGGAACGCTATCATGAATATTAAAAGACGATACCAGATCATACGCAGCCTTATTGCGGTCGTTGCCTTATCCTGGAGTGCGACTGCAATAGCAGATAGTGATGATACGGTTTATTACGCGCAACATAGCTTTTATGTCTATAAAAACAAACATGTAACAACAAATTATCATACTGGCATTCTGGTTCCCATCAATTCACCCGTCAAAATTGACGATATGGGCCGGAAAAAAATTAAAATAGAACTTCCCTCGCTCGGCGATATTAAAGTCACTGTTGTCAATGCAAAGAAACATACTCAAAAAAATATGCAGGAAATCAAGGAGCGCATGTTTGGCCCCAACAAGGTTGACATATCAAAGTCATCAAAAAAAGTTCAGGAAGCGATAATGAATGGGCAGGTCATTGTCGGCATGACTAAAGCAGAAACGATCCTCGCTTATGGCTACCCACCCACCCATGTGACTCCAACAACTGATCTCAACCAGTGGACCTACTGGGTAAACAGATGGAATCGCATCGTCGTTAACTTTGAAGATGATAAGATAAAAGAGATTATAGATTAAGGAGTGGCTGAAACAGCATCAATTGACCCTGGCCTACAACTCACCATGGTGAGTTGTAGGCTAGCGCCTGAGCAGTAATGAGGGGAGTCGCAGCAAAAAGCCCAGGAAAAGTCGACTGTGCATTCCGGTCAGCAGAAGATTATCGCGTAGATAGTTAAAATGAGAAACGCCCCCCTCGTCTGGGTTTAAATATTTCACCGGCGCAGCCACATTAACGGGTTTGATCCCTTGCCAGCACATGCGTACTACGATTTCAGGGTCGAAATCGAAACGGCGCATCCAGATCCTGTCGCGCATAATCTGGCACAGCGGTTGAAGTGGGTAGACCCGAAAGCCAAATAATGAATCACCAATTCCCATCCATAGCGTCTCCAGATTTGCCCACCAGTTAGAGATTCGGCGCCCCTTGACTCTGAGCGCTGGCGCATCGGCATCAAAAACGGGGGTGCCGAGAATCATCGCATCACTCTGTCGACTGGAGATTTTCATAAACTCTGGAATGAGGTCTGCTGGATGCTGCCCATCAGAGTCCATTGTTAATACATGTGTGAAGCCAGCCTTCAGTGCCAGCTCACTACCGTGTAGTACAGCGGCACCTTTTCCCCGGTTTTCGGGTAAGGGGATCACTTTTAATCCCGAGTCTGTTTGAGCCATTGTAAGCAGCCCCTCAGTTGTGCCATCATCACTGCCATCCACAACCACCCAGACAGGGTTCCAGTAGTGGCGCGCTTGAGAGACCGTTTTATAAACGCAATGACCGGGGTTATAGCTAGGAATAAGAACGAGATGAGTGTTAGAGGAAGTAACCATAACCGCTATTCCAGAATAATAAGAGATAAAACTATCCTCTCATAAACGGGTGATTAATTAAAACATTGGGGCTAACTGTGGGCAAATGAAATAGAGCGCACCCTTTTAATGAGAGCTACCCACTGGTTCCATACCACTTAACTCTTCAGCAAAATGCTGCTCTAGTTTCACAATAAAAGCGTTCATGTCACCCTCAGGCTCAAATCGTTTTCCCAGTCTGATACGGTATGTGATCGGCATCGATGGCTTACGGAACAGCGGCCACCCCTTACTTAGATAAGCAGAATCAGTCTCGATGAAGACCGTCTGCACCGGTACTTTTGCACGATGTGCAATATAGCCAATCCCCCCCATAAAGGGGTTGCAAGGGGGGCGTATGGTACGCGTGCCCTCAGGGAAAATTAGGAGATGGTTGCCACTTTTCAGAGAGTTTGCAGCGTCAAGAACCATCTTGATCGTTGAACCATTTCGAATATATTGTGCCAGACGCGCCCCGGCACCCAGAAAAATATTGTCTATCAAAGAGGCCTTCATAATGCAGGTCACATTGGGCAAGCGTGATATCACCATCACAGCATCAAGCAGAC
This sequence comes from Chromatiales bacterium, assembly GCA_011053135.1. GTDB lineage: Bacteria > Pseudomonadota > Gammaproteobacteria > SZUA-140 > SZUA-140 > SZUA-76. The sequence continues at coordinate 459 of DRLG01000224.1, read as the reverse complement.
AGGGGTGGTTTGGTGCGATGATCATGGGTGGCTCTCCACGCAGAGAATCGAGTTCACTAATATCAAAACGGCAGGCCCCCATTAGTGCAAGAAAACGGATATAGATATAAAAACCAGCCATAATCGCAAAACGGCCTATGATGCCTGCCTGCCGCCGGGGTAATACCACATTCAGGATTGTTGCAACGGGCATCCATAAAAGACAGAGTAACCCAAGAAAACCCAGCCCCAGATAAAGAGCGCAATATTCTAAAAAGGTGTATAAAAGTCGCTTCATCGGACAAATAAACTAAACGATGGGAGACAGATTGAAGAGCGTTGCGCCATCTCTGTTACGATAATTATAGAGATTTCAACGGAACACCTGCGACCGCCTCAATCTCAACCAGAAGATCTTGCCGGCAGATATCAGCTTCTAAATAAGTGGCCTGTACTGTAGGCCCAACCCTCTCTACAAGG
>DRLG01000223.1 GCA_011053135.1 Chromatiales bacterium | reverse complement strand
TAGATTGAGTCGCTCGCAGAAGTCGAAGCCGGGGTCCGTCTTGGGGCCGGAGAGCGTGGCGTCTGGGTGGTGGCCGCCGAGGATATAGATGTGATTGTCGAACAGTGCGCCGGCAGGGTAGTCGTGTGGCTGGAGCATCTCTGGCCCCACTTCCCAGCTATCAGTTTCAGGGTGGTAGATTTCAGTTGTACGCAGGAACTGGAAGTTACCATCGGGCTTTTTGAAGCCGCCGCCAATGATGTAGATGGCATCACCAACAGTTGTCGCAATCGCACCGGAGCGGAGTGTTGGCATCTCGCTGCCAGCCGTCCAGCTGTTTGTTGCTGGATCATATATGGTGGTGGAGTTAAGGCTCTTAAAATCGGGCCCGCCGCCGCCAAAGACATAAATTTTTCCGTTATAGGTGGCTGTTGGAGCGTGTGACCGGGCGACTTCCATCGCGGACCTGGAGGCCCAATCGCCCTGGTGATATTTGATATTGTTCATAAGTTTTGAGCTATCTATCCGTTGATTATCAGGGATTTTATTTACAGGAAGATAGCATGGAAAGTTGCCTGATTGCAGCGTTGCGGTTTCGGCTTTCAGTAATATAAGTGGTGATCGTACTGCTTCAGGGCGATTAACTCTATGAAAATGCTTGCGAATAGTGAGGGTTATACGCATGGAGTGAAAGCTCTCTTTTTGTATACTAATTAAAGCTTTGCCTGTAAAAGGACGATAATAGATTTGGAATACGGTGGGTTTTTCGTGCTAAAATTTCGGGCTGTGTGCGGGTTCCTGGGATTACCCTGACGCAATGGGATGGTGATCAACGCTTAGCGTTATTGCGGCGGGTCTCTTTTCCAGAAATGCAAGAAGCCAAATGGATTTTCTCTTCTTTCATTCAGTTAGAGATTTTGAGTGCTAGATCTTTGTAAAGTGTGCGCTAAACAGCCGTTTCTTTTTGGTGCGGGTTAGAATTGCTATTGACTGGTAGTGGAAAAGCGGCGTATATCCGACTAGAATGGTTGGTTAATTTGATCTGTGTGGCTGGCAGCAGTTGTAGCATCTGGGGAGAATATTGACGTGTTGGATAAATCGTTGCATCGCAAAAATTCGTCAGGCGAATCATCGTCCGGCGCCACAACGGCTTCTGCCGCTACTGTTTTACCTCCGCTACAAGATCGCTTTGGCCGTGCTTTTGATTACGTCAGAATCGCGGTAACAGAAAAATGCAACCTGCGCTGTACCTACTGTATGCCTGAGGAAGGGGTAGACTTCCCCGATCCGACCGCCGTGTTGACGGCTGCTGAAATTCAGCGCTCTGTTGAGACGCTCGCTAAAATGGGTGTTCGAAAGGTTCGCTTCACCGGTGGTGAGCCGCTGGTGCGAAAAGATATTATTGAAATTGTGGCCAATACTGCCAATACGCCGGGGGTGAAGGCGGTGCATCTGACCACAAACGGACTGCTGTTCCCCAAATATGCCAAAGATCTGCTAAAAGCGGGTTTGACGGGCGTTAACATCAGTCTGGATTCGCTGGACAGTGAGAAATTTGAGCGCATTACGCGTCGCACCGGGCTGGATAAGGTGCTGGAGAGTATTCAGTGTGCGCTGGATGTTGGCTTTAAAACAGTCAAGGTCAATGTGGTTTTGATGCGTGGTTTTAATGAAGATGAGCTGCATGATTTTTGTGAAATGACCAAAGATCAGCGCGTGACAGTCCGCTTTATCGAGTTTATGCCGTTTGATGCGCACCAGATGTGGGAGACGGGCGAACATTTTGCCAGTGCTGCAAACCTGGTCGAGCAGATTGAAAAGTTCTATCCTGGCATCAAGACCGCCTCCGGGACGCGCACCGAACATCATATTTTCCAGGCGCCGGGTTACGCGGGCAAGATTGCGGTGATCCCCGCTTTTACACGAAGCCTGTGTGGCAATTGCTCTCGTATTCGTGTGACCTCTGACGGCAAAATTCGCAACTGCCTCTACTCTGATGATGAGTTTGATTTAAAGGCGCTGTTGCGTAAAGATGGCTGCACCGAAGAGGATGTGGTGGGTGTTTTCCGCAAGGCGTTTGATGAAAAGCATCGTGACGGTTTTGAGGCAAAGAAGAAGTCCACTGAAAAGAAGATCAATGTTGCTGATATCGGCAAAGGCCGTACCAGTATGACGCAGATCGGCGGCTAATATTGTACGCTGTCTTTACAATATGAGACCTTTCCACGAGCAGGAATTTTGTTCTCTGGCCAGGCAAAAGCGCACGGAATGAGAGAGTTTATCGCTATAAATGACCGATTGAGTACGCTTTTAACGCCGCTAGAGGGCAAAAGAACAATCGTGCAAAGGTCTCAATATATTAATCAAAACTTCAGAGGGAATTCATTATGGGTGATGTATTAACACATTTTAATGCGGCCGGTGAGGCGCATATGGTTGATGTGGGTGATAAGGATATTACGGTGCGTGAAGGCGTGGCTGAAGGGCGTATTTTTATGGAACCTGCTACGCTTGAGAAAATCATGGCAGGTGATCACAAAAAGGGTGATGTGCTGGGTATTGCGCGTGTTGCGGGTATTATGGGTGCCAAAAAAACGCCTGATCTTGTGCCGTTGTGTCATCCTATTATGATTACTGCTGTGGATGTTGAGTTGACCGCTGAGCCTGATAACAACAGTGTCTACTGTAAAGCGGTTGTGCGCTGCAAAGGCAACACGGGTGTTGAGATGGAGACGTTGACCGCGGTGCAGGTGGCACTGTTGACCATTTATGACATGTGCAAGGCGGTCGACCGCGGCATGGTGATCACCGACGTAGGTCTGCTGTCGAAATCTGGTGGTAAGTCTGGCTCCTGGCGCCGCACATAAAGATTTTAATTTGTCTGGATGAAGGTGTGCCTAATTTGTTTTAAGAGGAATTTATGGAAATCGACGTAAAGTTTTTTGCCAGTTTGCGTGAGCGTATGGGGCGTACCAGTGACAAAGTGACGCTAGATGGTGATGTCGCTACCGTCTCCGATGTCTGGAACCAGCTCTCCTCTGAGCCGATCCCGAACAATATTCTGGTGGCAGTGAATAAAGAATATACCGATCTGAGCCAGGAGCTGAAAAGTGGCGATGAAGTGGCCTTCTTCCCACCTGTGACCGGAGGCTAAGAGGTATGAGAGTCGTTGTTCAGGAAGAGGCGCTAGATCCATACAAAGAGATTAAACACCATGAAGAGACGGTGCTTGAGTCTGGCAAGCACGGTGGCGTGGTCAGTTTTGTTGGCACAATGCGAGACTTTAATGATGGGGAAGATGTCTCTGCGATGAATCTGGATCATTATCCAGGGATGACAGAAAAACATATCGAGCAGGTCTGTCAGGAGGCGATGGATGGCTGGGATGTGATGGATGTGCTGGTGGTTCATCGTGTCGGCGATATGTACCCATCGGATCCGATTGTGCTGGTAGCGGTCTGGTCTGCTCACCGCGCTTCAGCATTTGATGCCTGTCGCTATGTGATTAACTACCTAAAAGAGCGCGCCCCTTTCTGGAAGTGTGAAGTGACTAAAGCGGGAAAAAAACATTGGGTGGAGCATAACTCCAAAGATCCGGGTGTTGCCGAGAGCCGAGAAAAAGCAGTGTAGTTTATTATCGATGCGATGATCGTCTTACAATTTGTGAAGGCCTGAGTGATGTTCTACTCAGGCCTTTTTATTTTCTGAATTTGTGTAATAGTTGCTTGAGAGGTTTTGAATAAGAATTTCTGGCTAATGATCGTACGCTCTCTGTCGCTATCTGTAATGAGTAACGCCAACCATGGAGGGTTGAACGATGGAAAGAATCACGATGTCGCTGGAGTCCGGGC
>DRLG01000222.1 GCA_011053135.1 Chromatiales bacterium | reverse complement strand
GGGATAAAGATCAATTGTGGATTAATTACATTCTGCACCCCTACTGGGGTGGTGTCTACTACGTGCGTGCTCAGGAGCGCGGTTTTGGGCCGAAGGGTTCATTTCTCTATGCAGTATTCCTGTCGTCAACGTATGAGTTTGGAGCTGAGGCCTTTTTTGAGAACCCTTCGATACAGGATCTGATCGTCACACCGGTCGCAGGCTATTTTGTCGGTAAATACTTTATGGATGTGCGTGCTGGTATTGAGAAAAAACCGCTGAGTGAAAGGAGTGGCACCGACACATTTATAATGGTGATGACAGACCCGATGGGAGCAATGAACCGAAAAGTTGAAAGCTGGTTTGGTAAAGAGAGCGAGGTGACGTTGCGCCCAATGATCGGCCCTCAATTTGAAACACAGATGGTAAGTGATGCCCGGTTCGACAGGGCGACACAAACCAACTACATTGGTACAACAACTTTCGGTATGAAGATGGCGCTACGCTGGTAAACCGTTTTTTCCTCGCGTCATAATTAGGGTGGAGTGGATTATAGAGTAATGGGACATGAACACCACCATGAGGTAGAGACGATGGGTGATCGGCGGCTATTTGTCGCCATCACCATCAATATGTTGCTGACGCTGGCGCAGATAATCGGTGGTATTATCTCCGGCAGTCTGGCCCTGATTGCCGATGCGCTGCATAACTTTAGTGATGCGGCGTCACTGTTGATCGCACTGGTTGCGCGCAAGATCGGCAGGCAGCCCGCAGATCACTTTAAAACGTTTGGTTACAAGCGGGCAGAAGTGATTGCAGCACTCATCAACCTTGTTACGCTGGTGATAGTTGGCCTTTACCTGATCTATGAGGCGCTATGGCGGATTTATGAGCCGCAGATTATTGAAGGGTGGATGGTGATCATTGTCGCTGGCATCGCGCTGTTGGTTGATATTGCGACCGCTCTCCTGACCTACACCATGTCAAAGAAGAGTATAAACATGCGGGCCGCATTTCTTCACAATGTCTCCGATGCGCTCGCTTCGGTCGGCGTGATTGTCGCGGGAACTTTTATTATTCTCTATGAGTGGTACTGGACTGATACGCTGTTGACGTTGCTAATTGCCGGTTATGTACTCTACCAGGCGGTGACCCTGCTACCGAGGACAATCCATATTCTCATGCAGGGTGCGCCCGAAGGGGTTACCGTTGATGAAGTGATCAAAACAATGGAGGGTGTTGACGGTGTTTCAAACGTTCATCACCTTCATATCTGGCAGCTTGATGAACATAGCAACGCGCTGGAGGCACATGTCGTGATTGCCGATTTTAGCCAGTCAGCGGCGGTGAAGAGAGCACTGAAAAGCGAACTTGAACAGCGTTACGCGATCACCCATTCAACGCTGGAGTTCGAAGTAGATCACTGTGGTAACGGTTATTGTTAGCGATTGCTCGCACCGCTGAGGTGCGAGCATAAATTATTATATTAATTTCCGGTATCAATGTGCGTGGTCATGAATCTCACTATCATGGCCTGAGTGGTCGTGATCGTGCCCCGACAGTTCGCTCTCCCCATGCTGATGAGAGTGGTCTTCGCCCGCCGCATGGCTGTGTTCATGCTCATGTTCGTGACTGTGCGCATGAGCGTGCTCATGCCCATGGCTGTGACTGTGCTGAGTGCCATCACTATGGGTGTGTTGATGGTCGTGCTGGTGTGAATGTTGATGCTCATGGTCATGCGTATGCTGGTGCTTGCCTTCCATAATCGTCTTCTCCTTAGTGATTCAAGTTTTAAATCTGACTATCGTTAACCAGTATTCCTAGCGGCAGTGCTAACCATATCATTAATGGATCTATTTTAGTTGTTGGCAACAGTTGCTGACCTCTCTGCTGCATGTGATCGGGCGATGGCGTATTTATAAAAGATTTTTACAGCTGAATTCAGGTTGAATCAAGCACTCTACGACCCGCCTGAAAGTAACACAAATATTGACAACGTGTTATTGTGGTGCTACGATTCAAACATTCATGCTACACGGGTAGAGTGCGTCGCTATCCCTGTAGAAGATGGTGAAAGTTTACGCTGTCTGTCAATTGAGAAACGGTTGCCTTTCTCAACCCGTCACACGCGGCGGCCTGGTGTCATTATCGCCGGATTTAACTATTGTTATTAAGCAAGTAATTGATTGAACGAACTATTTCAGGAGCCAGAAGCCATATGTCTAACTATAATTCATTTAAAAAAACAGCATTGCTGAGCGCGGTCACCGCATCGCTAATGGTTGGTGGGACATCAGCTGTTTACGCACATGGTGAGTCAATCCGCGGTGGTGGTTCTGGCAGTATTAATGCAGTGGGAGCAGCGATCCTTGAAGATACTGTGGTTGGTCTGCGCTGGGATGCGCGTCGTTATGAAACCTTCACTGACCAGCAGTTGATCGATTTCAGGGCCGATGGTGAAGATGTACACATGCACTCCAGTGAAGATGCCTACTTCCTCACGCTTGGTTTCCCTGTCAGTGAGGATATGGATGTTAGTCTCATGCTCCAATACAACAATTTTAAAGGCTTTAAAGATAACGGCGATCAGAATGCCAGCGACTGTTTTGCCAGCAACCCTGCGGTTAAAGGCAGCCTCAGTAGTGCTGAGTGTATCTCCTCTACTGCGGAGTCTCCTGGGGTCGGCGACCTACTGGTTACCGGTCGTTATCGCTTCTTTAATGATGGTGATAGTCAGTGGGCATCAGTGTTTGGCGTCATTCTTCCAACAGGAAAAATCACAAATAGAACGGATGTGAACAAAGGAACAGGCGAAAGTGAGATCATCGGCACCCATAATCAACCAGGTAGCGGTGCGATCACTTTTCAGGGCGGTGTGGCTTTCAGCGGCCATTTAACGGAAAAGATCGCTATTGATGCGGATGTAATCTACCGTTTTGGTACACAGGGTGCGAAACAGTTTCGCTCGGGTAACTCCTGGCAGTTTGATGTAGCCACGAGCTTTGCCCACCATAGCTCCATTGTGCCCGTCATCGAATTAAATGGTATCTTCTTTGATCAGGATATCGAAAACGATGAGATCAAGAAAAATAGCGGTGGTGATGTTATCTATCTGTCACCAGGGATCAATTACCATATCAATGATAAGCAGGGTATTTACGCCAATGTTTCATTCCCGGTATACCAGGAGCTAACAGGTATCTCTAACGATGAAAAATATCGCTGGAGTATGGGGTGGAGTACCGCACTATAATTCATCTCTTATTTCGGCACCCGAGAGCTGCTGATTTTAATTTATCCGGCTGAAGCCTTGGCCTCCAGCAGAGACTTTTCTGGAGGTTGGGGCTTTGGCCTCTCTGTATGGCTCATGGTTGAAAGCGGTTTGCCTAAGCTTTAACATCGAAACATGAAATGCTAAGTGTGTATCAAAAGTGGAGATCATTATGAAAAGTGGACGATGGCTTAAGCGGTTACTGATAAGGACAGCCGTAATGATCGGTACGATGGGTGCAGTGGCACCTGCCTACGCCCACTTTCAGATGATTATCCCTTCAGATGAGATCATTTCAGCTGGTGAGAGTCGCCAGCTAACATTAGATCTAATCTTTACCCACCCCTTTGAAGGGATAGGGCTCAATATGCAAAAACCTAAACGTTTTGGTGTCTGGGTCGCAGGCAAGGAGACAGACCTGCTGGAGAGGCTGCAGGAGAGTCACTATCAGGATCGTGCAGGAGATACCCTCTCATCCTATCAGAGCCGTTACAAAATCCGTAAACCCGGAGACCATCTCTTTTTTGTTGAGCCTCAACCCTACTGGGAAGCAGCAGAAGAACGCTTCATCATTCATTACACTAAAACTGTTGTGAACGCCTTTGGCATGGAGGAGGGGTGGGACCATGAGCTCGGGCTTAAAATGGAAATTGTTCCGTTGACAAGGCCGTACGGACTCTGGACCAATAACCTGTTTCGAGGGGTGGTGAAACATAACGGAAACCCCGTACCGTTTGCCCGTGTTGAGGTGGAATATTATAACGACAAGGGTCAGGTCACCGCACCTGCGGATCCCTTCATTACTCAGATCATTAAAACTGATGCTAACGGAGTCTTCTCTTATGCGATGCCCCGTTCGGGGTGGTGGGGAATGGCCGCTCTGGTAGAGAGTGAAGAGAGAATGAGTTACGATGGAAAAGAGTACCCGCTTGAACTAGGCGCGGTGCTGTGGATCAGAACGCACGACATGGAGTAGGGCGTATGTTGAACAGCTTTAGTTTTACCCGCCTACCGCTCTCCTGGAAGTTACTGGTGACCAGCTTTGTCATCCTCCTCGGCAGCGGTTATCTCGCTGCAGTCTTCAATGCGGCACTTTCCGTAGGGATGACCCCGCAGGCGATCGCCGACCATTATGCTGATAAGAGCCTCTCCAGCAGCGAGGCGGCAGTTATTGCTGAACATGGATTTGTTGAGGAGGAATTCTCATTTGATGATGAAGAGGCAGAGATGGTCGATATGGGCATGGAGGGGATGGATCACTCACAAATGGATATGGCGGGTATGGCAGGTATGGATCATGGTGCCGGCGCGAGTGGTGACGATACCCTGCCACCACAGATTCTGGCTCAGGTCTCACATGTGCACCTGCTGTCGTTTGCACTGCTAATGCTGGCAATGGGTGGTCTCCTTTGCCTGACCCAACTGACAGAAGCGATCAAAACGGTCGTTGTCTCGCTGCTGTTTCTGAGTCTGTGGGGGGACATTATCAGCCTCAATCTAGTGCGCTTTGTCTCTGGTAGTTTCTCCTATCTAACCGTTGTGATGGGAACCACAGTTGGACTCTGCTTCGCTTTCATTTCGTTCCGCGTCTTATGGGAGCTGTGGTTGATGAAACCGGAAAATAGATAACAGAAAAAAGTATGGGATTGGTCACTCCCGAAATAAAGGAAAAAATATGAACATCTATACAATTCGCAAACCTCTCGCCTATCTTCTCGCTCCACTGCTTACCGTGGTGACCTTTGGCATCAGTCTGAATGTGCAGGCCCACAAAGGGCATGCTGGCCCTAATGTTGAGTTTATAAAGAAGAAAGCTGCGCTTAAAAGTATGCTGCCGACAGGTAGTAAGATCGTCAAACGCAAACAGCCGCTGAAAAAGGGGGGCGTTGCATGGGCGGAGAAAACTTACGGCGTAGAGCTGGATGACAAGCTATACAGCTACTACCTGGCAACCGATAAAGAGAGTAAAGCAGTTACCGGCGCGGCATATGTAGGCAAAGTTAATTATCGTCACGGCGACCTTAAATTTGCGGTGGGTATTGATGCCAATAACCAGATCACCGAGGCGGCGATTCTGGGTATTAATGAAAAATATGTAGTGGATTTTGATGGTAACGTCGGTACTGGTCTGATCGCTGATTACGCCGGGCTCTCCCTCAAAGCGCTGGTTGCCAGGGCAGATGAGCTGGCTTCATCTGATAAGGCAACCCGAGAGTTTGCGGCTGCTATCCGTGACGCTGCTGTGCTATTGGCAGCTTTCATTAAGGGAACCGCTAATTAATTGCCCTGTTACTTAGGGAACCTCTGATTAATTCTCATTACGAGGAGTTAAGCGACGAAGTAATCGCTTAACTCAATGGTTTATCTGGTATCGAGATTCCCGCCCTAAAGGATTTGGACTTCCCGTCCGCCACGCTTTGCTCGCAGTGACAGACGGGGCAACTAATCAGACGTTCCTTTAGGGCAATCAAAGCGTGGCGGAGTGGAAATCCAGCTCTCCCAGCTCCTTCAATGCGGTAATCTCGATGTGAGGTGAACCGTTAAGCTAAGGAGCCTTATGGCCTATCCTCCTGAGAAGAGGGCTGCTTGCTCCATTCACGGCGATTGATTGCATAGCCGCTGATTTTTCCAATGAAGGGGAGGGCCAGCATGCCCGGTAGCCAGATGGCCCACCTGGGGTGACGGTGCTGATGGATGCCGATGGTCATGCCCACATGGCCAGCGCGAGGCTGGGCGATGTAGGTGCCAAAAAGGCGGTCCCAGATCGATAGATTAAAACCGAAGTTGCTATTGGTTTCATTCTCCTCCACTGAGTGGTGTACACGGTGCAT